>NZ_CDLKIE010000068.1:0-15715 GCF_975902315.1 Kaarinaea lacus
ACAACCGGATTTGCTGGCAATCCAGGCTGAATTTTATTTTCCCACATACTCCAAAACGCTTCATTGAACCTGCCTGCGTAGGTATCTTCCATTAACCTGGCAAATTCTTCACCGTCACCATGATGCTTTTCCAGCATAGATTGTGTTTGTTTCAATTTTTCCGACATAACAATACCTGTAATAATAATTGAATATAAATTAAGTCGATCGCTACTGGCTACAACCGGGAACGCAAATCCTGTAGTTGGAATCCCTGCAGCGCGTGATTATAAGATTTGGAGAGCGCCATTACCTTAAATAGTTCGCCCATTTCGCCAGGCATAGTCAGGGTCTTAACCTGTTGCGATAACTTCATAAATTCCGGGTCATTGGCATCCACAAATTGCAGCAGGCTTTCCAGTCCGTTGGCGAATAAAAAAAATGCCTGAGTATTGAAGCCGGCAACGTGCAGGCCCGCCGCGTCAGCAGCATTTGCTACTGCACTAAAATTTACGTGCGCGGTAATATCCTGCAAACCAGGATAGACCAGCGGGTTATCATGGGACCGGTGCCGATAATGGCACATCAAGGTACCTTGATTACGTTGCGCATGGTAATACTCATGCTGAGGAAAGCCATAATCGATCAGCAACACAACGCCCTGATCCATAAATTCGGCAACCGATGTTATCCAGGCATCCATGGCGAGGTTTATTTCAGATACATAGTTGTCAGGCAACAAATCTGATAGCGCTTTCACCCGCGATGCAACGTATTCGTTACTAAAATTGTCTTTTTTCCAGACGAACTGCTGTCCATTCCAGGCAATATAAAATTCACCCAGTTGACTCTGCTCTTTATAGAAACGATGTACCGGCATAGCATCCAGCACTTCATTAGCCAGCACCACCCCCTTGAATCCGGATTGAGGTAGTGCTTCCAGCCATTGAATGCGTTCCATGAGATGGGCAACTTTGTTTTGCAGGGTTTTCTGTTGTCGTTGTTTTAGCTCCGCGCTGACTTCAAGGATAAAATAATTGTCAGGCAAGGTATCCAGTCGTTCCAGTTCCAGCAATATATCCGCTGCCATAACGCCGGAACCGGCCCCAAACTCAAGCAAGTCAGCGCCACCATTTACGCTCATCTCTGAGAGCACCTGCGCAACCTGGTGCGCGACGCAACGGGAAAACAGCGACGAGATTTCCGGTGCCGTAACAAAATCGCCGCTCGCACCCAATTTTTGATTGCCCGATACATAATAACCCAGGCCTGGCGCCGTCAGCGCCAACGCCATGTAACGCTCAAAGCTGATACGGCCTCCGTGTTGCTGGATTTCATCCAGGATCAACTGTATCAATCGCTGGCTGTGTTGCTGCGCATCCCTGTCCGGCACAGGAAACTGAAGCAATTGTTTTTCTAGCGAATTCATGGTCTTCGGATTACTATTCATGAAACGATCGGCAACAAAGTTTGTATTACGGAACTGAACGGTGGTTTTCGTTATTCGCTATTTTAGGTTACAGTGTTACTGACAAAACCAAAAGGGGTAACGGCGTGGAGAATAGCACAGACTCAGCTGCTAACACATCGAATTCTGACCTAACCGGAAAAGTCATCCTGGTCACTGGCGGTGTTCATCGACTGGGCGCAGAAACAGCTCGTACACTTCATGCACTGGGTGCCAACCTGGTATTGCATTACCGCCACTCACGTGATCGCGCACTGCAGCTACAAAATGAGTTGAATGAAGTACGCGAAAATTCCGTAGTACTGGTACAGGCAGATATTCTGGATTACCCCAAGCTCCCGGCCGTGATTAAAGATGCTGTTGCCGCCTGGGGTAAACTGGACGTATTGGTTAATAATGCATCCAGCTTTTATATGACGCCCATTGGAACAGTTAATGAAGAACAATGGGATGATTTAATTGGCACTAACCTGAAAGCGCCGTTTTTTCTGTCGCAGGCAGCTGCCCCCCATTTACAGCAACAGCATGGTTGTATTGTTAATATTGTCGATATCCATGCGGACCGGCCCTTAAAAGGCTACCCGATCTATAGCATGGCAAAAGCCGGACTGGCAATGCTCACCAAATCGCTAGCCTGTGAGTTGGGACCTGAAGTCCGTGTTAACGGAATTGCACCGGGCGCAATACTGTGGCCGGAAAGTGAAATTGATGAGGTAACCAAACAACGAATTATTTCGCGTACCTTTTTGAAACGTCGCGGCGATCCGAGTAATATAGCTCAAGCCGTGGTGTTTCTGATTCGTGATGCGATATATACAACAGGCCATGTACTCAATGTCGATGGCGGTCGTTCCTTAAATAGCTAACAACAGAAAACAGGTTATCGATATGAAATCTTACTCGGAATCCTGCGACGAAAACAAATTCCCTATCCTTCAGGTTTTAAAAACCGAATTTGAAGACGCGCATACCATCCTGGAAATTGGCAGTGGAACAGGTCAACATGCGGTATTTTTTGCTGAACAACTTCCTGGTGTACTATGGCAACCCAGCGACGTTTCAGAAAGCCATGCCAGTATCATTGCCTGGGCAACCGAAGCCGGCCTGGATAATGTACTACCTCCGTTAGAGCTGGACGTCATGAAACATCACTGGCCCGCCGAGCAATATGATGGCGTGTTCAGCGCTAACACAACACACATCATGTCCTGGCCCGAAGTGGTGGAATTATTTCGTGGCGTGGGCGCCGTGATTAAAAGCGGTGGAAAGTTCTGCCTGTATGGTCCTTTTAATTATGGCGGGAAGTATACCAGTGAAAGCAACGCTCATTTTGACGAGTGGTTAAAAGCCCGCGATCCCAAAAGTGGCATCCGTAACTTTGAAGCGCTGGATGAAATTGCCAGCCAGCACCATCTAAAATTAATTCACGATTATGAAATGCCGGTTAACAACCGGATACTGGTGTGGCAAAAAACCTGAGTAAGACGCTTACTGATCCGGTTGTTTCAGGGATTCGATTGCTTTCTTAATAGCTTCCATGTCCAGCAATGGGTCCGTTTGCTGATGGCAGGCCAGCTCAAGTATCGGTATCAATTGCTCGCACAATTCATACAGGTGGGGCTGCAGTCGAAACGTATTACCATGCTTGATCATGGTAATGGCTTCGTCCAGCTTCGGGCATACCATATCCAGATCCATTAGACGTTCCGCTTTTCCAGTTTTATCAGAAGCGCAAATACGATTCCGGCCTTTTTGTTTGGCTAAATACAGGCGGGAATCTGCAACCGCGAGCAACTTATCAACATCATCGCCACCTTTATTCATGGAGGCGACACCTAAGCTAATAGTTACCGGTATACGATTACTCTCATAAATAAATTCTGACTCTTCTACGGCTTTACGCAAACGTTCAGAAAGCACTATTGCCGCAAGGCGATTGGTGTAAGGTGATGCCACCACAAACTCTTCACCGCCTATGCGCGCCAGGGAATCACCTTCACGGATGGCAGTAGACAGCACCGTCGCTAGTTGCTGCAACACGGCATCGCCTGCCTGGTGGCCGTACGTATCATTGATGCGTTTAAAGTGGTCGATATCCAGGATTATGATACTGAAGTGTTCGTTCTGGCGCTGCATCTGGGCGAGGTTGGTTGACGCCGAAGCGAAGAAACTACGCCGATTAGCAAGCCTGGTCAGCGGATCAGTATCAGCCTGCTCCTTCAGGTAACGCCGGCTTTGCTCCAGCTCCTGGATAGTTTGCGCGAGCTTGACATGAGCGCGAACCCGCGCGAGAAACTCCACGTGGTCGCTGGTTTTGGCAATAAAATCATTGGCGCCAGCAATAAAAGCTTTTTCTCTCGCCGCGGTATCGTTGGCGCCCGTCACTACAATAACCGGCATATTGATCAAACGAGAAGATTCATGGGCACGCATTTGCGTAATTAAATCGTAGCCATCCATGCGCGGCATAGCCAGGTCGGTAACTACCAGGTCAATATCAAGGTCATCAATCAGCAACTGCAACGCTTCTTCCCCGTTAGTTGCTTCCAGTGAATCAAACTCATCGCCAACAGCACGAGACAAAGTCGCCCGTATCGTCGCCGAATCATCGACAATCAAGAGCTTGGGTTTCCTTGAAGAAAAGTTGTCATCCGCCGACTGTTCTTCAAAATACAAACTGGCGGTTTCGTTACCGTTATACATGCCCTGTGTTCCTGCCTGACCAATGGCACTTATTATAGGTGTTTAATCCTCTGAAGTACGCATTGTGCGAGCGATTAATTCATAAAATATGAATCCTATTCAGAAATATATCGGATAAACCCCGGTAAAATTTACCTGTGGCGGGCAAAGCTAATTAATTGATTCCTTACCTTAATGCACTGTTTTATAAAACATTACCAGGTAAAAGTAATTGGCCAGATGGAGTCTGCATCGGTGGGATTGTTTACGCAGAACTCAGACCACAACGCTGCATAAGATTTCTGCAACACGGGGTGTATTTCCTGAGGCGCTATTTCGGCGAGCGGACCAAGCATAAAAGCATAACGAGTGATTTCAGTACGTGGCACATCCAGACCCTGTTCATGCAAATCTTCGTGGCCAAACAATAATAAATCCAGGTCCAGGGTACGTGGCGCAAACTTCTTTTCATTTCGGTGGCGGCCATGCGCCTGTTCAATTTCCCGCAGGATCTGGGCAACCTGATGCGGCTCTTCCGCCTCAAACCCTACAACGAGGTTATAAAAATTATCGCCCTCAAATCCTACAGCGATACTTTCATAGACTGAAGATTTAGTCAGCTGAATAAATGTATTGCCAAGCACTGCAACACCAGAACGCACCTTGGACTCGCGATCAATATTACTGCCGACGCTTACATAAACCTGTGTCACAACTCTGCCCTTAACTGTTTTGTTCTTTATTCCCGCGCTCTATAACCACGCCAACATCACCGGCATATCGAACCGCACCCGGCTTGTTAATTTTGACTCTCACCCAGGGGATACTGAATTCATTGATTATGATGTCAGCAACGCGCTCAGCGAGAGTTTCCACTAATTGAAACTCACTCTCCTCTACAAACTCAATTAAGCGTTTTGCAACCGATTTATAATTCAGGGTATCTTCAATTTTATCGGTCGCGGCGGCTTTACGAACATCCGCCCCCATTTCCAGGTTAAGACGAACCTTTTGTTTGACTCGACGCTCCCAGTCAAAAATCCCTATAATAGTTTCAATTTCCAGATCATTGAGATAAATAATATCCATGCAGATTTCCGTACTTTATTATTGGTGGTCACTCATTGATAATGACGGCATATAATTTAAAAACGGATACACTATAACCATTTCAAAGCAACGAATCCAACCACTCCCATGACAAAATCGCATTACAACCATCACTATGCTTGAACTTGATTCCCCATTTTTTATCCTGGTTATCGTTGCCTACCTGATGGGTTCCCTCTCAACGGCGATCATAGTGTGCAAGCTAATGGGGTTACCAGATCCGCGAACCGAAGGCTCACAAAATCCGGGGGCTACCAATGTGTTGCGCTTTGGAGGTAAGAAAGCCGCCGCCATTACCCTGGCAGGAGATGCGCTCAAGGGTTTGATTCCGGTATTAATGGGATACGCATTTCACCAGACGGCGGCAAATCTTGGCGTTATCGGTCTGGCGGCCTTTCTTGGACACCTGTATCCGGTATTTTTTTCTTTTCGTGGTGGCAAGGGTGTGGCGACGGCCTTTGGCGCAATTATGGGCATATCCTGGATAGTGGGGCTGGCGGTATTGGCTACCTGGCTCGTAATGGCAAAGCTTTTCAAGATTTCATCGCTCGCTGCCCTCACTGCAGCCTGCCTGGCTCCTTTGTATTTCTGGCTGGTAGAAACCAATGTGCCATTGTTAATTACCTCCGTAATTATGAGTGTCATGCTCATATATCGTCACCGCAGCAATATCCAAAACCTGCTAAAAGGCACCGAAGGTACAATTCGCTGAGCCTGTGATCTTCCACCGGCGCATTCAAAGACACTGATTATCAAGCATATTTTAACCAGGTGCGCATATTTTGTGCTTGCAGAATTTGCACCACTGGGTGATTATTAATTTTGCTTTTAAGGAACAAAACCAGGCTGCCGATACCCTAAATAATGAAGCGGATTAATTACTTAGGTAACTATGCGCCAACTAGTGATCCATCCAACCTCAACAGCTCAATGGCATTCTCTGGTATGCGAAGCTGAACGCGTTGCCAACATATTCCTCGACGAAGAATTACAGAGTTATCTGGTGTTCCTGCTAATGCGGTTTCTCAGCAAACCAGACATTGCTGGCAAAATACTCGCCCTGGAATATATAGAAAGCCTGTTGTCATCGGGGCAGCACAAACAGAATAAACTACGGGATGTTGGTGATGTTTGCCTGATCCACGCCGGTTTTTTTCCCAGGCGTGCCAGGCGGAAACGCGTCAGTGAAAGCTACTTTATTGAACTGGGAAGTGGCGCCTATCATCACCTCTCCGGGGTGGTGGAGCACCAGGTCGCCGATCTTTATTATCGCCTGTCACAGTCATTTGTTTCTATCCGAGACTTGTTAATCGCCATGCGTACTCTGGGTGATCAGCAGCATAGCACGGCCAAAGCTCACAAAATGCCCGAATCTACTGCCAGGCAAGTCGCTGAAAGTGCCGTTTTCACTTCTACGATTACCAGCCGAATAAAACATTAATCCACCGAAAAATTCTCTGGCTGGTTAACAGCAAATTATTGCCAGATGCGCTAAAATAACGCCCGTCGACGCAACGGGCATTATTTTGGCAACCTTAGTTTTTTTACTAGCATAGTTATTTACAACCATTTTCCAGCTGTAAACTCAGATCATGACCATTCAACGTAAAGCCGTTGCCCTGATTTCCGGTGGGCTCGATTCCATGCTCGCTGCCAGGGTGATTATGGAGCAAGGCGTTCATGTAGAAGGTATCAACTTCTTTACCGGGTTTTGTGTCGAAGGACACACCCATGCTATTCGTAAAAAAGACAAGGCCAAACCAAAACGCAACAATGCATTGTGGGTTGCAGAACAACTGGGTATTAAGCTACATATTGTCGATGTCATCGAACCTTACAAAACCGTGGTACTGAATCCCAAACATGGTTATGGCGCCAACCTGAATCCCTGCCTGGACTGTAAAGGTTTTATGGTTACCAAAGCTTACGAATGGATTCAACAACACGAGTTTGATTTTATTATTACGGGAGAAGTCATGGGACAACGGCCCATGTCGCAGCGTAAAGACACTTTGCCGGTCATTCAAAAAGAATCAGGCGCCGGCGACTTGCTGGTTCGCCCCTTGTGCGCAAAAAAATTACCCCCCACATTACCAGAACGTGAAGGCTGGCTTGATCGTGACGCACTATACGACTTTGCAGGCAGAAGCCGTAAACCACAAATGGCGCTGGCGGAAAAATTCGGCATCAAGGAATATGCACAGCCAGCAGGAGGCTGTTGTTTTCTTACCGATGAATCCTATTCCAAAAAACTCGCTGACTTGTGGCAAACACGCGGAAAACGGGACTATGAACTGGACGACATCATGCTATTAAAAGTGGGACGCCATTTGCGTCCACGTTCGAATTTCAAAATTATTATTAGCCGCGAGGAAGGTGAGACCAGATTTCTGGAAGGCTATCGAAAGTCCTTTACGCATTTGCGCACCTTGAGTCATGGAGGCCCTCTTGCTTTGGTGGATGGTGAAACCAGTAAAGACGACTTACACCTGGCCGCGCAACTGGTTGCACGTTATAGCCAGGGGCGTGATGCTGACCATGTAGATATCGCTATCCATCACACCAATGGTGACGTAGAACAACTATCGGTGACACCATTAAAACAGGAAGATATTCCACAGGACTGGCATGTATGAGTGAACATCATCTTGATGCACGAAATATTCTGTGTCCCTTGCCAGTCATTCGTACGCAAAACGCGGTACAGGATCTGGAAAAAGGCGATCTATTAACCGTAGTTTGCACAGACCCGGGCGCACTAAACGATATTCCCATGTGGTCACGCATTAATGGCCATAAAGTACTGGACATGCAAAACGATAACGACGAAATAACAATAACTATTGAGGTAGAAGGGCTTGGGGCATAAACATCACCACCATCACCACGGTCTCCCGGAAAAAAACAGCAGTGGTTTGACCAGCACTGACCGCTACAAAGAAACCAAAAAAGTTACGCTGGTTGGCGCCGCAATAAACCTGTTCCTGTCCTTTATTAAAATACTTTTCGGCTATATCGCACAATCGCAATCATTGATTGCTGACGGCATCCATTCCTTATCTGATTTAATCAGTGATGGGCTGGTACTGTTTGCCGCAAAACATTCACATCGTGAGGCGGATGAAGAACACCCCTACGGCCATGGCCGCTTTGAAACTGTTGTGACAGTTGGCCTGGGTTTACTGCTCATCGTAGTAGCCGGAGGCATTGCCGTTGACGCTATAAGAAGAATACTCGAACCGGAATCACTGATGCACCCCGGCATGATGGCGTTGGTTGTTGCTGCAATATCCATCGCCGCCAATGAATTTCTTTACCAGTACACGATCCATGTAGGCAACAAATATAACTCCAATATGCTAAAAGCCAATGCATGGCATCATCGCAGTGATGCAATATCGTCCATTATCGTGCTGGCAGGTGTTGGCGGCACCATGCTGGGTTTTTATTATCTTGATGCCATTGCAGCGATCGGCGTGGCTGCAATGATTATCAAGATTGGATGGGACCTGAGTGTTCAAAGTGTTCGGGAACTGGTGGACACGGCACTGGAACCGGAAACAGTTGACTCCATCAATGAAACCATCCTGGACGTCGATGGTGTGCGTGAATTACACAGTCTGCGCACCCGGCGTATGGGTGGAGAAGCCCTGGTGGATGTCCATGTGCTGGTGAACCCCAAATTGAGCGTCTCCGAGGGCCATCAAATTGGTGAAAAAGTCCGTGCGCAAGTGGTCAAACAGGTCGATGATGTCACCGACGTTATGGTGCACATCGACCCCGAAGATGATGAAGTCATGGCCCGCAGTGACCACCTGCCCCTGCGCCACAATGTCATTAACGCACTGAAATCCTGCTGGTCTAATATTCCGGAAGCGCAAATAATTGACAATATCACCCTTCATTATCTGGACGGGAAAATCCATGTGGAGTTAACATTACCCCTCGACAAGATGGAAAGTCAGCAGCACGCCCAAAAGGTCGCAAAAAGGCTTCGCCAAGCGAGCATGGAAGTCCAGAATATCGCTGATACCAGGATCCTGTTTTACTAAACGCACCAATACAGTGCAACCAGGGTCTTTTAACTGTCGTTCGCATTAGACGTTCCTGTTTTACAAAGAGTTTTTCCGTGGCACACTATCTGCCCCACGGACAGCAGTGTTCTGAGGCATTTGTACTAAAAGATTTCATAACAGCAAATATTACCCATCTATTTGATTGAGGAGGTTCGTAATGTCCGGAAGTGACGTTTTATCCATGATGAAAGAAAAAGATGTGAAGTTTGTTGATTTTCGCTTCACAGATACCCGTGGGAAAGAGCAACACGTCTCAGTCCCCAGCCATGTCGTTGACGAAGATATTTTCAGCGACGGCAAGATGTTCGACGGTTCTTCCATTGCCGGCTGGAAAGGCATCAACGAGTCAGACATGATTTTAATGCCCGATCCTGATACTGCTGTTATGGATCCGTTTTCAGATGAAAACACTCTGATCCTGCGCTGCAACATCGTTGAACCCTCTACCGGTCAGGGTTATGAACGGGATCCCCGCTCCGTTGCCATGCGAGCCGAAGCCTATCTGAAATCCACCGGCGTTGCAGATACCTGCTTCTTCGGTCCTGAACCTGAATTTTTCATCCTGGACGACGTACGTTGGGGCGCTGACATGAGCGGTGCCTTCTACAAGGTCGATTCTGAAGAATCTGAGTGGAACTCCGAGCGCGTTTATGAAGACGGTAACATTGGTCACCGTCCAGGCGTTAAAGGTGGTTATTTCCCCGTTCCTCCTGTTGATTCATTACACGACATTCGTTCTGCCATGTGTCTGGCGATGGAAGAAATGGGCCTTGAGACTGAAGTTCATCACCACGAAGTGGCCACTGCCGGGCAATGTGAAATCGGTACGCGCTTCAATACTCTGGTGAAACGCGCTGATGGCAACCAAATCCTCAAGTATGTCGTACATAACGTTGCCCACGCTTACGGCAAGACTGCGACGTTTATGCCTAAGCCATTAGTGGGTGATAATGGTAGTGGTATGCACGTGCACCAGTCACTGGGTAAAGATGGTGAAAACATTTTCGCTGGTAATGAGTATGGTGGTCTGTCTGAAACCGCCCTGTACTACATTGGTGGCATCATTAAACATGCCCGCGCATTAAACGCATTTACTAATGCGTCTACCAACAGTTACAAGCGTCTGGTGCCGGGTTTTGAAGCACCGGTAATGCTGGCCTACTCTGCCCGTAACCGTTCTGCTTCGATTCGTATTCCGTACGATCCTAATCCTAAAGGTCGTCGTATTGAAGTGCGATTCCCAGACCCAACGGCCAATCCCTATCTGGCTTTCTCTGCAATGATGATGGCGGGTCTTGATGGCATTCAAAACAAGCTCCATCCGGGCGAGGCAATGGATAAGGACTTATACGATCTACCGCCTGAAGAAGAAGCAGAAATTCCAACTGTCTGCTACTCACTGGACCAGGCGCTGGATTCATTAAACGCCGATCGTGCCTTCCTGACTGCTGGTGGCGTCTTCACCGACGACATGATCGATGCTTACATTGACCTGAAAATGGAAGAAGTTACTTTACTGCGCATGACAACTCACCCCGTTGAGTTTGACCTGTACTACAGTCTGTAAGCTCTGTGATTGGCGTTCCGGCGCTATACTGCAATCGCAGTAGTAAGTAAGTGAGCTATGCTCGAAAATAAAAACGCCTCCAGGATGGGGGCGTTTTTTATTGGGGAGAAATAAACCAATACGTTTGATGGATGTCTATAAATTTAATAAAAAAGCATTCAGGTCATTGTTTTCTCAATAATACTAGCTAATCTATTTGGTATGAAAAATCTGATTCTAATTATCTCGTTGTTAACGCTTACTTTTTTTGCAGAAGCGGCGGTCTACAAGCATGTTGACGAAGAAGGCAATGTCATCAAATACGCCGACGTACCACAGCATCCCGGCGATAAGCCCATCAGCGTGCCCCCACCAGCAATGGAATTTGAATCAAAAACGCCACCCGCTGTGACTACGTTTGAATCACCGAGCAGTTCCTCAAAACAAAAGGCAAAATCTGAAGATCGGAAGCCTGTCACCGCCTATGTGGCCGTTACTATCATGAATATTGAGGATGATCAGGGCGTACGTGCCAACGGCGGTATATTCCAGATCAAACTCGCATCACAACCTGCTCTGGACGTTGAAGCTGGACACCGGTATGCAGTACTCATTAACGGCGAAGTTCACCAGAAGGGCAAAACCACAGAATTTGAACTAAAAAATCTGGAGCGCGGCACACAGTCCATTAACGTAGAAGTGCAAGACAGGGACGGTTCCGTACTTGCCAGTTCCAGCCCCATCACAATGCACGTTCTCAGGCGCTAGATAAAAAGGCTTACTTTGCACTCCAAGCCGTTATTTTGCTTTGCAAAAGCGCTGCATGCGCTAAAATTTTTCATTCCACTCCCACGGCGCACCATATTAGTGCAATAATGCATGTTATTGTGCAACGTTTTGCCCGCAAATAGCACAAACTCGAAAATACCTGGCGATAACGTGCAATTCAACAGCGCGCTGTCTTGTCCTATGTCATTGTATTTTAAATACTTATTAAACAAAATAAAGAGGTAATTCTGGGGAATACTCTGAATTAGTAAAGTTGGTTTGGAAATTGCTATTTATTCAATAAAGGGCCGGAAGTGATACAACACATTGAAATATATAAACAAATTGTAGAAGGGCTAACCAGTGCTGTGCTTCTGCTGAATCGAGATTTAGTGCTCGAATATATAAATCCGGCTGGAGAAATACTTTTTGACGCCAGTACACATCGCCTGAAGGGGACAACCATTGATGAACTATTTTCCAGCAACCAGCACGTCACAGATGAAATTCGCCAGGCACTAAATACTGGAAATCCTTTTACTGAACGTGAACTGGAACTCACGTTATTAAATCGTCGAGTGATCACAACGGACTGTATAGTTACACCCTTACTTGACACTAAAGATAAATCGAATACCAAAAAACGACTGATGTTAATTGAGTTAAATATCATGAACCGAGGTATGCGCATCCCCCGCGATGAGCATCAATTTGCTCAAAGTAATGCGCTGCGCGCCATGGTGCGCGGCCTCGCCCACGAGATAAAAAATCCACTGGGTGGTTTACGTGGTGCCGCCCAGTTACTTGAACGTGAACTTGGCAATGAAGATTTAAAAGAATTTACCAACATCATCATTGGTGAAGCTGATCGACTGCGTAACCTTGTCAATCGACTATTAGGCCCCAACACACCGCCGCAACGCGAATCTATTAATGTCCACGAAATCACCGAACACTTAACCCAACTCCTTAACGTGGACAAACCAGATCAAGTGAAAATCGTTCACGACTACGACCCCAGTATACCCGACGTGGAAGCTGACCGGGACCAGTTGATTCAGGCGTTGCTGAATATTGCAGTGAATGCGCTACATGCAGTCGGCGACAAAGGCAAGATAACGTTTAAAACGCGGGCCAGGCGCCAGATTACCATTGGTCAAACGCGGCATAAGCTGGTTTGCCAAATTGATATTATTGATGATGGACCTGGAATACCGGAAGACATGATAGAGACACTATTCTTCCCCATGGTCACCAACCGGGCCGATGGGAGTGGATTAGGGCTATCAATTTCCCAAACATTGATCCAACAGCACCGCGGGATTATTCAATGCAAAAGTAAACCCGGACGCACCGTATTTAGCGTGCTATTACCATTTAAAAATTCGCAAACATATTAGTGAGTAACATCGCATGAACAGCACAGCTGCAACAAACATAAGTGATTCAATGAGCAAAAAGTCCGTATGGGTCGTTGATGACGACCGCTCCATACGCTGGGTTCTGGAAAGGGCTCTGAAGCAGGCGGATATGGAAGTGGAAACATTCGAAAATGCAAAAAAAGTTTTACAGGAGATCACTGTACGCAAACCTAATGCGATAATCACTGATATTCGCATGCCGGGTATTGATGGCCTGGAATTATTAAACCATCTAAACGAGCAAGCACCAGATTTGCCCGTTATTATCATGACGGCTCATTCTGACCTGGACAGCGCAGTGTCTGCTTACCAGGGCGGTGCCTTTGAGTATTTGCCTAAGCCGTTCGATGTCGATGATGCCATTGAACTGGTTAACCGGGCAATTCAGCACTCAATAAACCAGCAAGAAGCCTCACCAGCTGTTGAAGATTCAGAAACACCCGAAATCATTGGCGAAGCCGCATCGATGCAGGAAGTCTTTCGCGCTATAGGCCGCTTGTCCGGCTCAAAGATTACGGTACTTATTACCGGGCAATCGGGAACCGGTAAAGAATTAGTCGCCAAAGCATTACACAAACATAGTCCACGCGCCGGCAATCCATTCATTGCCCTGAATACCGCGGCCATTCCAAAAGATTTGCTGGAGTCTGAATTATTCGGCCATGAAAAGGGGGCGTTCACCGGCGCACAAAGTCAACGTAAAGGCCGTTTCGAACAAGCCGACGGTGGCACATTATTCCTGGATGAAATTGGCGACATGCCAGCTGATTTGCAGACCCGCCTGTTACGCGTACTCGCCGATGGAGAATTCTACCGTGTCGGCGGGCATACGCCCATTAAAGTAGATGTTCGCATTATTGCTGCCACGCACCAGGATCTGGAGCAGGGAGTACAGGCCGGTAATTTCCGCGAAGACCTGTTCCACCGTCTGAATGTTATTCGCATTCATATGCCACCATTAAAGGACCGCAAGGAAGATGTTCCCCTGCTCATGAAACATTTTCTGGAACTGGCTGCAAAAGAACTAAATATGGAAATGAAGCAGTTAGATAAAGACACAGAGACTTATCTTTCACAGCTTGACTGGCCTGGTAATGTTCGTCAATTAGAAAACACCTGCCGCTGGTTAACCGTGATGTCTCCCGGAAAGATTATTCATATGGAAGACCTCGCGCCGGAGTTGTTGGAAGAAACCAAAAAGACTGGTGATGACACTGATTGGGAAAACGCGCTGAAACGCTGGGCAAACCAGCAACTGGCATCGGGGGAGCAAACAATACTGCACAATGCGGTGCCACGCTTTGAACAAATCATGATAGAAACCGCTCTGCAACACACTGGTGGTCGCAGACAGGATGCCGCCAAACTACTTGGATGGGGTCGCAATACCTTAACCCGTAAGATTAAAGAACTGGGGATGGAAAAATCAAAACAAGAATCTGTGGCAGAAACGGAGGGGTAGCAAATGCTACCCCTCGCGTAATAAAAGTAACTTAAACTTCAGTCAACAATACGAATTAACTACGATCCATCATTTTAAAACCTGCCGGTACGTTAAAGGTACTGTCGCGCTCCTTACTTAGTTCGACAGCTTTCACTTCATAGATATAACGAAATATCGGATCGCCCGCTTTGGGTTCAACATATTCCTTGGCTTTTTTGGAAAAGAAACCGCCTAACATATCCTGAGCCGATTTCATTGGATCGTTTATATCAAACTCGGCTTTCTTTTCTTCTTCTTTAGGCTTCGGACAAGCTTTAGAGTCTGAGAAAAGCTCCATCTTAATTGAAACAGGATAGCCTTTGATTTTGGCCATTTCTTTGCCGGCTGCTGTTTTATAATCTTTACCCTCTTTACTGGTGTCACCCGTAAATGCAGCTAAGGCCATGTAGACCTGCTGCCCGACAAACTTGCCTAAAGGATTATCATTCATCCCTGTAGCCTCTAAATAACCTTCCTGAAAATCAGCGTGCAGTTTCCAGGCTTGCTGCATAGTATCAGTTGGCGCAGTGGTCCACAGCTCCATATGCAGATTATTTTTGTCCATACGTTTTTCTTTGTCGCTAAATTCAACACGCCAATTGACGTCGTACTTTTCAACCCGAAAACCATTTAAATCCCGTGTATCACCTGTTGATTCGACGGTAAACTCATGTTTCGTCATCTCTGTAGTGCATGCAACTGGATTCGCGTTGGGGTCTTGCGGTGCTGGTTCATCACCGGTTTCCGGTGCTCCCAGCATCGACAGTATATTAGGAGCACAGCCTTTGATAGGACACTCGACATAGTTTTTGTCCTCAACATTCACCAGCCAGATTAAATTTTTATCAAGACGAGCGATATCTGTCATTTCACCACCGCCAAAGAATGTACTGGAAACCCAGGAATCATAATCAATATTTTGATCTATACGCCGCCGGTCGCTTCGCGTGTAAACTGTCTGCTTTCCTCGTGCATCGGGCAACAGGTAACCATTAATCACATATTCTGCCTTAATTACGGCGGTAGGATTTTGTGGTGTGTTATCTTCAACCTTGGTTTCACTAGCGCAACCTACCAGAATTACTGTTGATACAACGGCCAAACTTTCTAAAATTACTTTATTCATTTTCTTCCCCATAAATGAAAGTTGAACAATTAGACTGAAGAATTATTATTCGCGCG
>NZ_CDLKIE010000069.1:0-7805 GCF_975902315.1 Kaarinaea lacus
ATGGCAGCAAGGCTTCCTATTACTACCCTGTATCTGTCATGAAGAAAAAGACTGTTAAGTGGCTGGATGGAGCCATTATACAGGGGGATATTCTTTCCGGCGGCGCCATTGTATATGGTCCTTTAAATCAGTTTCCCTTTACCAGGGGGCAGGGAGTATTTGAAACGCGTTTTGAAATTGAGAATGGCATCCTTGATTACGCAGAAGATTGGCCGAAGATTCATGATCTTCATGCGAACGTACTATTTCGAGGCAATACTTTATCGATAACAGCCGATCACGGAAAAATCTTTGATTCAACATTGAGTGATGTTCAAGTGGAAATTCCCAGGCTGGGTAAAAGGCCGCTGGATCTGAACATAGAGGGAAAAATAGCAGGAGCGTCCCAGGAAAAATTAAATTACCTGATGGTTAGCCCCCCGTTGAACAGAAAATATGGCCAGTTTTTGACAGGATTAAAAGCCAGCGGTGATAGTGAACTTGATTTAAATATTCAAATGCAAATAAAGCCTAAAGTTGAATCGCAAGTCACAGGCAAGTTATTTCTCAAGAACAACAGTTTAGAGTTGAAAGACTTTCCCGGGCTTTTAACGAAGATCAATGGAAAACTTGATATTTCCCATCTCGGCCTGTCTGCCAGTTCAGTAAAAGCAGATTTGTTAGGTCAGCCGAGCAAGCTATCTATAGCAACGAAAAGCAATAAAAAGAAACCCGGGCAACAAGACCTTGTGATCAAGGCAGATGGTAAATTTGACGCCCAACAATTAAGTGCAGAATATTTTCCGGTGTTACAGGATATGGTCGATGGTAAATCAGCCTGGAACATTGAGTTGCGACTCCCTGCTGATGGACCGGCAATGCCAAAACGTAATGTGAAATTAAAGGTTAGAAGTAATCTTAAGGGGGTCGAAGTCAATTTGCCGCCACCTTTTAATAAGAAAAAAACGGATGTGCGCCAGTTGCAGCTTTCAATGAATATTAAAAATTCGGAAAAATCCTTGATAAAAGCGGATTTCGCGGGTGCTTTCCAAGGTGTTTTTGAGTATGACCTTGATAGTCCTTATTGGGTAACGCGTGGCGAGGCACGATTTGGGGGAGGACCGGCTGTGCTGCCCAGGTCGGATGGCTTGCGTATCGTGGGTAATATCAAGGAGTTGTCGGTAGATATCTGGACAAATTTGTTTAAACAAATTTCGTTGCGGCAGCCAACAGGTGAAAAAGTTGCTGAAACTGAAATTGAATCCGCCGATCATGCACCACCCCATCTGGCGCTGATAAATTCAGTAGAACTGTTGGCTGATAAGTTTATTTTTTTGGGTCAGCCCGCTACAAACCTGAAATTATCCGTCAAGAAGCAGGAAGACTGGCTCACCATTAATGTAGATAGTAAGGAAATGCTGGGCGTTGTTACAGTGCCAAAAGATCTGGAGAAGCAGCGCTTGATATTTGATATGAAGCATCTGCATATTAGAACACCGGAAAGCAGCAGTGGTAAGGTTGATCCTCGAGACTTTCCTGCGCTCAAATTTAATAGCCGTTTTGTTGCCTACGACAATAAACAATTAGGCAGCGTTGCACTTGAAACTGCAAAAACTGACAATGGACTATTGATTCAGCAATTAATTATTAATCCGAGGGAAACCACCATCAAGGGGCATGGTCACTGGTTAATAGACCAGGGGAATCATCAGTCTGCACTTGAATTTGTGTTGGACAGTAAAGACCTTGGTAAGACGATGAAAGATCTTGGCTACGTGGAAACTATCGAGGAAGGTGAAGGGACAATTTCAGCCACGCTGCGCTGGCCTTCTACAATATTTAATCCTGATTTTTCCCAGCTTAGCGGTGAAGTGGAGCTGGAATTCAAAAACGGTAGAATACTGGACATTGAACCGGGGCGAACAGCACGTTTATTCGGATTATTCAGTATTCAAACTTTGCCCCGTCGATTAACGCTGGATTTCAGCGATATGTTTGCCAAGGGATTAAGCTTTGATTTCGTAACAGGGAGTTTCCGGCTGGAAGAAGGTGATGCTTATACAAATAATTTCAAACTGTTGGGAACTAATGCAGACATCGCCTTAAAAGGTCGCATAGGTCTGGGTGCGCAGGACTATGATCAGAAAGTCAGGGTAACCCCGCATATTACGGACGCAGCAGTATTGTTAAGCATATTAACTGCACAGCCCTTAATAATCCTGTTACAGCAAATGCTAAAAGCCGATATTGAAGGGGCAGCCAGTATTGAATATTCATTAACTGGCCCGTGGGACAACTATACTTTGACGCCGGTGGTTGAGCAGTCGCTATTCGATGAGGAAGTTGACGAATTTTAAGTATTAGCGATTCTGAGAGTGTGAATTTTGTAACAAAATGCGGCAATTTGCCGTTTAACAAAAGCGAATTGTTTGCGATACTTGCTTTAGATTAATTGTATATATCAGTCTGGGTGTTTTATGAGTGAAAAAAATATAACAATAAACATTGCCGGAATCCAAATGGCTTCCGGTCCCAATGTCAGTGCAAACATGATTGAGGCCGGGCGCCTGATCAGTCTCGCCACTGATGCGGGGGCCAAGCTGATTGTGTTGCCGGAAAATTTTGCCATTATGGGGATGAAAGAACAGGACAAAGTGGCGATTCGCGAAAAACCGGGAAGTGGCCCCATACAGAATTTCCTTTCTGAACAGTCGGTAAAAAACAAGGTTTGGCTGGTTGGTGGAACCATTCCCATGGAAACCACAGATCCAAAGAAAGTTAGAGCCGCCTGTCTTCTTTACAACGACCAGGGTGAGCAGGTAGCACGTTACGATAAAGCTCATTTGTTTGACGTGCAAATCTACCAAAGTGACGAGAAATACAACGAGTCGGAAACCATTGAAGCAGGTGACCAGGTAGTTGTGGTTGATACTCCTTTCGGTAAGTTAGGATTGGCAGTTTGCTACGATTTACGGTTTCCCGAAATGTTTCGTAATATGGTTGATCATGGTGCTGAATTGATTGCGATTCCTTCCGCGTTCACCGCGGAAACGGGTAAAGCACATTGGGAAGTACTGGTTCGGGCTCGAGCCATTGAAAATCTTTGTTACGTGGTTGCAGCCGGGCAGGGTGGATATCATATCAATGGGCGTGAATCATATGGCGACAGTATGATTGTTGATCCCTGGGGGCAGATTCGGGATCGACTCAGTAGTGGCTCTGGATTCGTGATAGCAAACATGGATCGACAACAAATCTCAAAATTACGCCGAAGTTTTCCGGTACTGGATCACCGAAAAATGTCCTGTATTGTTTCACGCTAATTACCTCTTTAAATTCAATACAGGAAAACCCGGAAAACAGCCCACAGATGTATCGTGGGCTGATTATTTTAGTGCGTTTTACAAAGATTCCCTCCAATTTCTCCCGCTAACATATAAAATCAGTAAGTTACGTTTGACGTAGATCAATAAAATCTTATGATAAGTGTTAACTAATTCACAAAACGGACGATAACCTCAGCATAACAGTAACAACAAAAGAAAAGTCCATTCTGAAATTCTCAGTGATACTTTTCCCAGGTAACTGTGTGGTAGGCGCGTAACTTACGTTACGCACTGTGTTGTTAATTCAGTCCAAGAGGTAGGTGGTAGCATGAAGTTTGTTAGCGGTGTTGATCAGTCGAAGCGTATTCAATCTGTTATGGTAAGCAATGAGAGCAGTATGCTGAAAAAAATTGCAACTGGTTGTTTTATGTTGTCTTTAGGTGTGGCAATATTCGGCAGCCAGCAAGCCTTAGCGGAACAGGATAACCGCCTGGGGGGCTATACATTGGAAGACGAAAGTATGCTGGGTCGCTATGGTGATGTGAATGATGAGTGGGTAGAGGTATCCAATGTCAGTATCAGTAAATCACAAATGTCTGTCGAAAAGAAACGTAAAATGCCGAAATCAGACAATCGACTAGGTGCGTACAGCATGCAGGATGACGCAATGCTGGGGCGTTATGGCGATAAAGATGATGAATTATAATTGCTAATATAACCATTCGGTTGTGAAAAAAGGGCGCCTTGTTGAAAACCAGGCGCCCTTTTTTATTGGTGTTTTTTTTGATATCAGTAATCGTTGGAATCTTTCATGGGATATTTATTCATATTCAGTTTTAAGTAACTGAAATATTTTGCGGAAAGATTTGGGGGGCTTATTCTGTAGTTTTTCCTGTTTTGCAGAACGGATTAGTTGCCTGAGCTGATGACGATCTATATTGGGGAATTCTTCAGTCAACGCCTGAATTGCTTCATCGCCTTCTTCTAACAGGCGTTCACGCCATTTTTCGATCTTATGTAGTTGTTGCACGGCCTTCGCAGAATGTTGTGTGGCATTATCGTATTGCGACTGGATATCATCTGCATCGACATCACGCATTAATCGACCGATGTACTGCAACTGCCTGCGTATGGCACCGCGTTTTTTAATGTGCTTTGCATCCAGTATAGCGTTTCTAAGATCGTCAGGCAGCTGTAGTTGCTGTAACTGATCAGTTGAAAGTTCTACCAGTTTTTCACCGAGTGCCTGTAAGGCTAGCATGTCCCGTTTCATCTGGGATTTGCTAACGTATTCAATAGCTTCGTCGTCGTTGTTTTCCATTTGCGTTGTATTATTACCATTAAAAACAATGAATTACAGTATGCCCGAGGTTTTGCTTAATGACAATAAGGTATTTTACGAGCATGGAATTTATTCAAGTTTTCAAGGACTTTAGACGCTAACATATGGACAGAGTAATTTCGGTTACTCACAACAAAATATAATATTCAAGGTTAGAAAAATGGCTCAAGTAGTAACTGACGGAGTTGATTCAGCGGATAAAGAGCAAGTGCTCAAGCAGGAAATTCTTGATGCATTGAGTGATTTTATTGGTAGCGCCCCACTTGGCCGGTATCTGTCGGGTTATATCGACAACACTTCAAAGAACATTCAAAGTATTGGTATAGCGATTGCTTCGGAAGATGAAGAGCGCATTCGGCATCTTGCGCATAAACTCAAAGGCAGCAGTGGTAATATTGGGGCATTAAAATTGGCATGGAATTGTGTCGAACTTGAGGCTTTAACGGTTGAGGAGCAATCTCAAGAAATCCTGAAACAGCAATACCTGAAACTGGAACAGGTCTTTCAGGTAACCAGGGATGCTCTTAATGCCTATATCGATGGGTCAGGAGTTTCTCAAAAGTATATAGTCTAGAGGCTAAAATTTATAATTAGTCGCTACAGAAATTTTATTATAATAAAACCTGTTCGATGCCCACTTTCCTGATTCGTTCCACATATTCAGATTGCCAATTATCCCCAAGTAACTGATTAGCCAGTTCAACCACGATGTAATCTGTTTTCAATCCAGTCTCCTGTTGGTAACGGGACAAACCCTGTTGACATGCCGGGCAAGATGTTAGCAATTTGACGTTTTCCTCTTGGGCTACTGTTTCACCAGTGAGCTGTTTTATACCTTTGTGTAATTCTTCCTGTTTGCGATAGCGAACCTGGGTAGCGATATCAGGTCGTGCGATCGCAAAAGTGCCTGCTTCACCACAACAGCGATCGGATATGGGCACATCCTGTTGCAGTAACTGTTTGGTTACTTTGTTCACGCTGTAGGTCTTTATCGGAGTATGGCAGGGGTCATGATAAATATACTTCGTACCCGTTGTGTTGTTTTTCAGGCTAACACCTTTCTCCATCAGGTATTCGTGGATGTCCATTAATCGGCAGCCAGGAAAAATCTTTTCAAACTGATATTTTTCCAGTTGATCCGTGCAGGTTCCGCAAGACACCAATACGGTCTTTATATCCATGTAGTTAAGCGTGTTGGCGACTCGGTGAAAGAGCACCTGGTTGTTAATTGAAATTTGTTTGCCTTTCTTTTCGTCGCCACTGGAAGTTTGTGGGTATCCGCAGCATAAGTACCCGGGAGGCAGAATGGTTTGTACCCCAAGGTCATACAACATGGCGATAGTGGCCAGCGCAACCTGGCTAAATAAACGTTCCGATCCACAACCAGGGAAATAGAATATGCTTTCTGAATCATCGGATAGTTTTTCAGGATCGCGTATGATGGGCACTGTTCTATCGTCTTCCAGCGCCAGTAATTCCCGCGTTGTATGACGCGGTACATTAGATGGCATAGGTTTTTTGACGAAATGCACTACCTGCGTGGTGAGCGTCATTTTTCCCGTCGTGGCGGCGGGAATTTTTTCCTTATTGGCAGGCACAATTTTGCGATACCAGTGATTAGCGAAACGCTGAATGTTGTAGCCCCAGCCGATTAGCGATTTGCGCATCAGCCTTATAGCCCTGGGATCAGTAAGATTGAGGTAGGCAATTGATACCAGTGTTCCAAGGCTGGAATTCTTTTTGCCATTGGCTTTGAGCAAATTGCGCATTTGGATGGAGACATCCCCGAAATCAATATTTACCGGGCAGGGATTGAGGCATTTGTGGCATACCGTACAATGGTCGGCAACGTCATTTAATTCATCAAAATGACGTATCGACAGACCGCGTCGAGTTTGTTCCTCATACAGGAATGCCTCAATAATTAGTCCGGTAGACAAAATTTTATCGCGCGGTGAATAAAGCAGGTTGGCTCTGGGGACATGGGTATTACAAACGTTTTTACATTTACCGCAGCGCAAACAATCCTTTACTTCCTTGTTTAATTCACCCAGTTCGCTGGCTTCCAGTATTATGGCTTCCTGCTCCAGTAAGCGGAGAGAAGGTGTATAGGCACTGGAGAGCGTGTCTTTTGCCAGCAGCTTGCTGGGATTAAAACGATGTTCAGGATCAACTCGTTTTTTATAATCACCAAATACTTTAATGCTGTCATTGTCCAAATACTGGATTTTGGTAATGCCGATACCATGTTCGCCGGAAATAACACCACCCAGAGATTCTGCAATTGCCATAATCCGATCAACCACAGACTCTGCTTCCTGCAACATGTAATAATCATTGGAGTGCACGGGTATATTGGTGTGCACGTTGCCATCGCCGGCATGCATGTGAGTGGCGACAAACAGGCGGCTATTGCGGAATTGTGCGTGAATATTATCAAATTGCTTGCGTAGCGGTTCAAACTCCTTGCCGGCGAAAATTTCTTTTAAAGGTTGTTCAACACTGCGTCGGTAAGATATACGTAAATTGCGACGCTGTAGCAACCGAAACAGGGTGTCGTCAGATTCAATCGTTAAATCCAGCGGTGCATCCTGTTCATTGACAAGTTCCGTATCGAGCAATTCAGGGTGTTTGGAGACAGCGTCATCGATATGGTCCAGCAAACAGGACCATTGTGTTTTCACTTTTTTGAGTAACTCGCGTGCTGCATTTTGTTTGCTTATTATTATGTCGTCACTTTCTGAGCTGGATTCATAATCGATAAGCTTTACTTTTTTAAGCAAATCGCCTTCCAGGAATTCGATGGCTGCATCGATCATGCGCAGTTTGTTCTGGGTGGAAAGCTCTATATTGATGCGCTCAATGGCCTCGCTGTATTCGGCCAGCTTGTCGAGGGGGATCACCACGTCTTCATTGATTTTAAACGCGTTGGTGTGAGCGGCGATGGCGGCGGTTCTGGCCCTGTCCAGCCAAAACTGGTGGCGGGCTTCGGGGCTCGAAGCAATAAAGCCTTCGGCGTTTCTGGCGTTTGCCATGTTCACCACTTCAGTCGCTGCTTTTGCTACCTTGTCATCGTCTTCACTGGCGATATCCAGAAGCAATACCATTTTTGGATAATCGCGCCTTGCTGCTTTTGAGCTATATCCCACGGCACGTAC
>NZ_CDLKIE010000070.1:0-2688 GCF_975902315.1 Kaarinaea lacus
AGAAACGAGAAGATCGGCTTTAAAATTCGCGAACACACTTTACAGCGGATTCCTTACCTGCTGGTAGTCGGCGATAAGGAAACCGAGAATGAAACGGTGGCCGTGCGCACGCGTAGCGGTAAAGACCTGGGAAGCATGACGCTTGCCGATTTTTCTCAGGGTCTTGCCGAAGAGATCGCGAGTCGCGGCCGTACTATTTTGGATTTGGAGGATTGAAGCATCGCTCAAGAAAAACAGATTCGCCTGAATGAAGAGATCACCGCACCAGAAGTGCGATTAATTGGTGAAGATGGCGAACAGGTTGGGGTAGTCCCCATCGATGAAGCACAACAGGCGGCGGTCGAAGCCGAACTGGATCTTGTCGAGATAGTACCGAATGCTGAACCTCCCGTATGCCGCGTGATGGACTACGGAAAATTTTTGTTTGAAGAAAACAAGAAAAAACACGCGGCAAAAAAGAAGCAGAAACAAATTCAGGTCAAGGAAGTTAAATTTCGTCCAGGAACGGACATTGGCGACTATAAGGTCAAACTACGCAACCTTATACGTTTCCTGAATCACGGCGACAGAGTCAAAGTTACGATTCGTTTCCGTGGGCGTGAAATGGCACATACCGAACTCGGTGCACAAATGCTCGATCGCATCGAAGAGGATACTACCGACCATGGTGTAGTCGAACAGCGTTCCAGAATGGAAGGCCGGATGATGACCATGGTGATCGCGCCAAAAAAATAGGTCAGGCACTACTGTCCGTTCGGTGTGGCAGCCGGATGTCCAGTCAAAAACGTGCTGTTTTTATTAATTAATGTTCACATAGTTATTTTAGTTATGTTGAAGTGAACAAATAAATGCGGAGTTGTTGTTATGCCAAAGATGAAAACCAATCGTGGTGCTGCAAAGCGTTTCAAGCGCACAGCATCAGGCGGCTTTAAGCGCGCCCAGTCACACCGTCGTCATATTCTTACCAAGAAGAGCACGAAGCGGAAACGTCAACTACGTTCAGGCGAAATGATTCATGAAGCCGACGTAAAGATGTGTAACCGCATGATGCCCTACGTTTAAGTTACCGCATTAGGAGAGAATAGAGATGGCAAGAGTGAAACGCGGCGTACAAGCACGCGCCAAACATAAAAAGGTTATTGCCAAGGCCAAGGGTTACAGTGGTCGACGCAAAAACGTTTATCGTGTTGCCGTTCAGGCGGTAACCAAAGCAGGTCAATATGCATACCGGGATCGTCGTCAGCGTAAACGTCAATTCCGTGCACTGTGGATTGCCCGTATCAATGCCGCTGCACGTGAGTGCGGTTTATCGTATAGCCGATTTATTAACGGTCTTAAAAAGGCCGAGATTGAAGTCGACCGTAAGGTGCTGGCAGATATCGCGGTGTTTGATAAGAAGGCCTTTGCCGAACTGGCTGAGAAAGCCAAGGCAAGTCTCGCTGGTTAATTTGTAGCTATTGAATCTTTTGAGATTCAATAGTGCTTCATAACCACGAAACATTAGAAGAGGGAAAGGCCGATACCTTTCCCTCTTTTTATTTGTAATAAATTAGTTGTAATAAAAAAACGTAACGAATAGTTAACCTTTTGGGGAAATAGCGTGCAACAGGAGTTGGATAAACTCGTCAGCGATGCTCAGATTGCAATAAATGCCGCAGAAGATGTGACGGCACTTGAACAGGTGCGCGTGCAGTATCTGGGTAAGAAAGGTGAACTTACCAGGCAGATGCAAACCCTGGGTAAACTTCCGCCCGAAGAACGACGCGAGGCAGGCAAGATCATCAATACTGCCAAGCAGGCAGTAGAGAAATCAATTGAAGCGCGTCGTGAGGTTCTGAAGAAAGCGGAACTGGATGCAAAGCTGGCGGCCGAAGCAATAGACGTTACCCTTCCCGGTCGAGGTCAGGAATCCGGTGGATTGCATCCTGTTACCAGGACATTAAATCGAATTGAGAGTTTGTTTACCCAGCTTGGTTTCGAGGTGGCTGAAGGTCCGGAAATCGAGGATGATTATCATAACTTCGAGGCGTTGAATATCCCGGAATCCCATCCTGCTCGTGCCATGCATGATACGTTTTATTTTGACGAGCATACGGTACTGCGTACCCATACCTCACCGGTACAGATCAGGGTAATGAAAGACAGGCAGCCACCCTTGCGTGTTATTGCTCCGGGCCGGGTCTATCGTTGTGATTCTGATTTAACACACACCCCAATGTTCCACCAGGTAGAAGGGTTACTGGTGGATGACAAGGTTACTTTCGCGGACCTTAAGGGTGTGCTGGATGAGTTCCTGCGAAATTTCTTCGAGAAAGACCTCGATGTCCGTTTCAGGCCATCGTATTTCCCGTTTACAGAACCTTCTGCCGAGGCGGATATTCAATGTGTCATGTGTGGCGGTGAAGGTTGTCGTGTTTGCAGTCATACCGGGTGGCTGGAAATCCTGGGTTGCGGCATGGTGCATCCCAATGTGCTGGCACACGTCAATATCGACAGTGAGAAATATACCGGGTTTGCTTTTGGTCTTGGAGTTGAGCGTATGGCCATGTTGCGTTATGGCGTCAATGACCTGCGACTATTCTTTGAAAATGATCTGCGTTTCCTGAGGCAATTCCGGTAAACCTTTTGGTTATATGGGCGATGAACAATGAAGTTTAGTGAATTATGGTTACGCGAATGGGTTAACCC
>NZ_CDLKIE010000071.1:0-4713 GCF_975902315.1 Kaarinaea lacus
GCTGGTTATACCACCAGTGGCGTACCAACCAATATCAACGTAATACGATCCATGAAGGGCGCATTGGCCAGACGCATGGCATTGCGTGCGCCTTACCAGGAAAAACTCAAGCAGGTAGAAACAGAATACGACGAACTCAATTCGCTACACGAAGAAGACCACCCAAAACTTCTGGAACTCAAAGAAGAAATCCATCGGCTTAAAACAAAAATAAATGCGATTCCATTTATAGACACCTTTGACCTGCGTTATAACAATCGCGTTAAAGAACCATCTCCCACTACGCGCGCGGTCATGTTTTGCCTGATGGATGTATCCGGATCAATGAACGAAGAACGCAAGGATATCGCAAAACGTTTTTTTATACTGTTGTATTTATTCCTGACTCGCACCTATGAAAACATTGACGTTGTATTTATTCGTCACCACACTACCGCAAAAGAAGTGGATGAACAGGAATTTTTTTATTCCCGCGAAACAGGAGGCACAGTCGTCTCAAGTGCCCTGGAACTGATGTATGAGATTATCGCCGATCGCTACCCGACATCAGACTGGAATATCTATGCCGCACAGGCATCAGACGGTGACAACTGGGAAGGCGACTCACCTGCGTGCCGTGAAATTCTGGTCAACAAAATTATGCCTTGCCTGCAGTATTATGCATACGTTGAAATCACCGCCTATGAGCATCAAAGCTTATGGCGTGAATACGAAAAAGTTAGAGAATATTTTGGCAACTTTGCCATTCAGGATATTGCCGGATTAACCAGCATCTACCCCGTATTCCGTGAACTGTTCAAGAAACACGAAGCATGACAACAGCCACCACTAAATCAAAGAAGTCCAGACGCACGCCTATTTCTGAAACATCGGAATGGACACCTGAACTCATTAGAAACTACGATGAAGAAATTGCACGCGTAGCCGAAGGCTTTGGCCTGGATACCTATCCCAACCAGATAGAAATTATAAGTTCTGAGCAAATGATGGATGCCTATTCATCGGTTGGCATGCCACTGGGTTACAATCATTGGTCGTTCGGCAAACAGTTCCTGGAAACGGAGCGACGTTATAAACGCGGCCATATGGGATTAGCCTATGAAATTGTGATTAACTCAAATCCATGCATTGCCTATTTAATGGAAGAGAACACCATGACAATGCAGGCATTGGTAATTGCTCATGCTTGCTATGGCCATAATTCCTTTTTCAAAGGTAATTACCTGTTTCGCACCTGGACCAATGCGGATGCCATCATTGACTATCTGCTTTTTGCAAAAAAATATATCAGCAGATGCGAGCAACGTTATGGCATCAGCGAAGTAGAAATGATTCTCGACTCCTGCCACGCATTAATGAACTACGGTGTTGATCGTTACAAAAGACCGTCACCGTTGTCTACTGAAGAAGAACTGTTACGGCAAAAAGAGCGTGAAGAGTATCTGCAATCTCAGGTTAACGATCTGTGGCGCACCATTCCGGCAGTTGAAAAAGAAGACGACAAACAAAAAGAGTTCCGCTTCCCTCACGAACCACAGGAAAACCTGTTATATTTTATAGAGAAAAACGCGCCATTAATGGAGCCCTGGCAACGCGAGATTGTTCGCATCGTTCGTAAAATCGCCCAATATTTCTATCCACAACGTCAAACCCAGGTAATGAATGAAGGATGGGCTACATTCTGGCACTACACCATACTTAATAAACTCTATGACGAAGGCCTTGTTACTGACGGATTTATGATGGAGTTTCTCCAGTCACATACCAACGTCATAGCACAACCGCCTTACAACAGTCCCTATTTTAGCGGCATAAATCCCTACACCCTGGGATTTGCCATGATGAGTGATATCAAGCGAATCTGTGAAGATCCAACGGAAGAAGACAAACAGTGGTTTCCCGATATTGCAGGCAGCAACTGGCTGGAAACCCTGGATTTTGCAATGCGCAATTTCAAGGATGAAAGTTTTATTGCGCAATTCCTGTCACCAAAACTGATTCGTGACCTGCGATTATTTGCCGTGCTGGACGATGATTCAAAAAATACCCTTGAAATTACCGCAATTCATGATGAAGCGGGTTATAAAAAAGTACGCCAGGCAATGGTGGAACAATATAATCTGGGTTCACGTGAACCTAACCTCCAGGTTTACAATGTTGACCTGCGTGGTGATCGTTCATTAACACTACGCCATAATCAACATAACAGAAAACCATTAAGCGAAGCAGCAGATGAAGTATTAAAGCATCTCGCACAGTTGTGGGGATTCACGGTACGAATTGATACCGTAAAGGAAGATGGAAGCCGCGAACTCACCCACGAATGCCGGGTTAAGAACAAATAAATATTACGCCGATGGGTAGCATCTTATCCAACTCGTTTTCTTATATCTGATATATAATCTTCAAGATCCTGTAACATCGCCTTAAGAAAAAGCTCACCCTTCTCGCGTGTTGCTAATGTCGGATCCCCAATCGCACCACTGATTGAATAGTTGCCTGATTCTGGATCACTTTTTTGCAATACACCTCTCGTTGCACCAGCACTCAAACCCGATTCGGCTTTCTTCATGTCAACCTGTTCTGGCGCCATCGCCAACATGATTGATGTCTCAATTTCATCGGCATGCCCGCCTGTTACCTGCTGTGATATTTGTTGTTCTATCGCCCTGAACTGACGCCCTTGATACAAATTCCATAAATGCAACTCCCCATCAAATTCATATTTTTCAATTAAACTACGTAATGGAGAAATTGTGCTAATACCGGTGTTTAAAATAATAAGATGCGCTATTTCATGACTAAAAATAGACTGACACACCTCAGCGACGAACTTTATAAAGGTTTCATCAGTGACGCTAATACTTCCTGGATAATTAATAAACGCAGGATAATAGCCGTAACCTATTGTTGGCCACACGATTAGCTCATACGATTTTAATAGTTGCTCGGTTATCCAGTAAGCCTGAACCGCGTCAGCATTCATGGGCAAATGCAATCCATGCTCCTTACAACTGGCAGCAATGGGCAGCACCGACAACGAACTAACCTTAAGGTATTCGGCGAAGACTTCCCACGTAATCTCTTCAACCCGTACGCCTATGTAATCTTGCATATTGCGACAGCCCTCCCGGGAGACCAGACAAAAACAAAACCAGATCGAATTACGGTTGACATTTATTCGCCATATCGCATACTGGCTAACAAAATATTACTAAAAAAACATCCGGTTATATTTAGCTGCAGTTATTAATATTAACTAATTATATATCCTGGATTGAACAAATCTCTCATGTTCACAGAACGTATAAAACTTAAGCTATTCAATCCGATCGACATTTCCTTCCTGGTAGTATTTCGAATTGGTTTTGCCGTCATTATGTTCTGGGAAGTCATTCGCTACTGGAGACACGACTGGATTCATGCGTTTTATATCAAACCCGAGTTCTACTTCAAATATTATGGATTTGAATGGGTACAGCCCTGGCCGGGTGACGGTATGTACTATCACTTCATCGCACTTGGCATACTCGCTATATTCATTGGCATCGGGTTTCTTTACCGAATCAGTGCGTTTATTTTTTTTCTGGCATTCAGCTATGTTTTTCTGCTGGATCAGGCGCGATACTTAAACCACTTTTACCTGGTGATTCTGATTAGTTTCCTGCTTATCCTGTTGCCCGCACACCGGAGTTTTTCTGTCGATGCAAAGTTATGGCCGAAGCGCCAGTCGAACACCGTTCCAGCGTGGTCAATCTGGCTTTTAAGATTGCAGTTTGAAGTACTTTATATTTACGCGGGCATAGTAAAAATCAATTCTGACTGGTTGAACCTGGAACCATTACGCATGTGGCTATCAATGCGTGCTGACATGCCCCTTGTCGGTTTTATTTATACTCAGGATTGGGCCATTGCGATTGCGGCTTATGGGGTAATCCTTTTACATATTGTTGGCGCGCCATTGTTACTCTGGAAGCGTACCCGTCTTGCCGTTTTTATTATTTACGCCTGCTTCCACCTGCTAAATCACTTTACTTTTAATATCGGGATTTTCCCGTGGCTAACCTTATTCGGTACATTGGTATTTTTTGATCCTGACTGGCCAAAGCAGGTAGCTAACAAACTGGCGAGCTATTTTAATGATAATAAACCTGGATTTACTGCCTCGAGCCCTGGTTCAGCTCTTACACCTCCGGGACTGCAAAACACAGTTGCTCAAAACTCCCTGCTAATATTTATCGGCGTATGGCTATCTTTTCAAATTTTATTTCCTCTGCGTCACTTGTTATATCCGGGGAACGTGAGCTGGACTGAAGAAGGTCATCGTTTCGCCTGGCAAATGAAGCTTCGGGATAAAAAAGGATTTGCGGATTTCACCATTCTTGACCCCATATCCAGACAATCCTGGTATATTGAACCAGAGTACTATTTAACAAAAAAGCAGGTGCGTAAAATGCCTACGCAACCCGATATGGTTTTACAATTCGCTCGCTATCTGGAACAAAAATGGAAGAAGGACTATAACCTGGATAATGTTGAAATCAGGGTAAACAATTACGTATCGTTGAACGGACGTGAACCAGCCCCTTTGGTTAATCCAGGCATCGACCTGACCAAACTCGAACGTAATCTAAAACACGCAGAATGGATATTACCATTGCATGAGCCTCTCAGGCGTCTGGCACAATCAGACTAAATTCAGGGCGACCCATA
>NZ_CDLKIE010000072.1:0-7441 GCF_975902315.1 Kaarinaea lacus
TGCGTCATGTGGCGACGGCTGACTTCCAGCTGATCATCGATACCCCTTAGTTTTACCATCCACTGGCCAGACGGCTGTTTTTCCAGGCTATCAAGGTAAGCTTTTGAAACCAGGGCATTGCGATGAATCCTTATAAAGCGATCGCCAAATTCTTCTTCCAGGGATTTTAACGATTCATCAATGATTACTTCGCCCTGTTTGTGGCGAACAGTAACGTATTTTTGTTCGGCGTGAAAAAAGAAAATTTCCTCAATGGGCACTAGATGAATGTTACCGCTAATTTGTGCGCTGATATGACTTCTTGCGTGATCCGTTTCTTCATTCTTACCCAGTTCCATCAGCTGCGCCCGATTCACCTTACGGGCTTTTTTTAATGCTTCTTCCAGGCGATCTCGACGAATAGGTTTTAGCAGGTAGTCCACAGCATTACTGTTAAAAGCCGCTAATGCATGTTCGCTAAACGCCGTGGTAAAAATGATGGCCGGCGGATTTTCCAGGTGTGATAAATGATACGCCGCTTCCAGGCCATCCATGTCAGGCATGCGAATATCCATTAACACAATGTCAGGTGTCAGTTTTCCACATAAAAGTAGCACTTCCTTGCCGTCATTGGCTTCACCCACGACACTATAAGCTTCGCTTTCGTCCACCAGGCGTTTAAGCCGGGCACGAGCCAGTGGTTCATCATCTGCTATTAATATGTTCATTGTCGTTACTGTGTATACGGGAATCGAATAGTTAATTCATATTGTGTTCCAGTCTGGCTCACCTGCAAACGCCCCTGGTGACCATAAAGCGCGGATAATCGCTGTTTAATATTTTCCTGAGCCATTTTATTGCTATTGCGCTCCAGTGGCCGGGTGTATTCAGGCATCGGATTGGTGATGCTAATGGTAATTATGTCGTTTTCCAGTTGACCCCTAATAGTGATCGTACCGCCGTCTCGGATATGTTCAATACCGTGGTAAATGGCGTTTTCCAGTAACGGCTGTATGGTGAGCTGGGGGATCAGTGCATTTTCCGGTAGATTATCCACATTCCATTGCACCTTTAATCGGTTGCCCATGCGTAATTCTTCAATATGCAAATAGCGTTTGGCCAGTTCCCATTCATCTTTCAGGCGGACTTCGTAGCTCGAATCCGCCAGTGTGCCGCGAAACAGATCTGCCAGGTCTTCAGTGGCTTCTTCGGCCAGTTCCGCATTACTGCGCGTCAAACTGGCAATGGTGTTTAAACTGTTAAACAGAAAATGCGGTCGAATCCTCGATTGCAGTGCCTGGATGCGCGCCTGGGATTTGGCCTCCAGGTTTTGCGCCCATTGGTGTTGCACGTAAAAGTAACGCAAGGCGATGGCCGATACGATGGCGCTGATCCCCAGGTTGCGTAACAGGAAATCACTGTACCAACCGGTGCTCACGTTGGGATCCACCGTCATCCAGTGTAAAGTCCAGAACGTGATTTCGCTGACCATGGTCGTGGTAATAATTAGCACGATATAACTGGCAGTGGCTGCGATGTTTACATTAAGTCTTCGTAGCCAGGGACGCACGATGCAAAGCACGCCGGCGCTGATCAGCGCCACCCACTGTATAAACAATGAGATGATGCCCAGCTCTTCCCAGCGATTATTGGCCGTATCCAGTGGCGCCAGCGTCAATACAATGGCCAACAATTCCGCAATGAGGATCACGGCAAATACCATGCGTACGTTGCAAAAATCGGGCAGGAAAAAGTCATCCGCCGGTGCAGAATCACCATTTTCGGTAGATTGCTGATTATTTTGGGGTATTTCCATGCGTTATAGTCTAGCCTGAAAGCTGAATTCCAACAGTGTCTTAGCGTCGCAATATAGTGCCAATATCGACTATACTGCGCCATACCTGAATGTGTAGTGGATAACCAAGATGGCGAAAAAAGAAAAATCAGTGGTAAAACCCTGGGGTGGTCGTTTTACAGAACCAACCGATGCGTTTGTCGAAGCGTTCACAGCCTCTGTTGGCTTTGATCAACGGCTGTATGCGCACGATATTGCAGGATCCATTGCTCATGCCCGGATGCTGGCCAAGGTCGGCGTGCTGAGCAGTGAAGAGTTTGAAGCGATTGTCGAAGGTCTACAAGCCATCAAGGATGATATTGAGCGCGGGGAGTTCAGCTGGAGTGTCGGTCTGGAAGATGTGCATATGAATATCGAGGCCAGCCTGACTCAGCGCATCGGCGACAGTGGCAAGAAATTGCACACGGGACGGTCGCGCAATGATCAGGTCGCCACTGATATCCGCCTGTATCTCCGCGAAGAGATCGATGCCATTAATGAACAACTGAATCGCCTGCAAAGCAACCTGGTGGATCTGGCCGAACAGCACGTTAATACAATTATGCCTGGTTTTACGCACTTGCAGACCGCGCAGCCGGTGACCTTTGGCCACCATCTGCTTGCCTGGTTCGAAATGTTAAAACGTGATAGCGGCCGGTTAAATGATTGCCGCAGCCGGGTCAATGTCATGCCATTGGGATCCGCAGCGCTTGCCGGTACCAGTTACCCCATCGACCGCCGTTTTACGCGGGACTTGCTGGGATTTAATGAAATTGCCGAGAACTCACTGGACGCGGTCAGTGATCGGGATTTTGCCATTGAGTTTGTTTTCGTTTGTTCGTTGATCATGACGCACCTGTCACGATTTTCTGAGGAACTGATTTTATGGTCCTCGGCGCAGTTTGATTTTATCGAACTGGGGGACAGTTTCTGCACCGGGTCGTCCATTATGCCGCAGAAGAAAAATCCTGATGTTCCGGAACTGGTCCGGGGTAAAACCGGGCGTATCAACGGTCACCTCGCCGGATTGTTAACCCTGATGAAAGCGCAACCACTGGCGTACAACAAGGACAACCAGGAAGATAAAGAACCATTGTTTGATACTGTCGACAATGTGAAGGGTAGTTTGCGGGTGTACGCTGATATGGTTCCGACCATCAAAGTGAAGGCGGATAATATGAGAGCAGCGGCGCTAAAGGGTTTTGCCACTGCGACCGACCTGGCGGATTACCTGGTTGGTAAAGGCGTGGCGTTCCGTGATGCTCACGAAATTGTCGGCAAGGCAGTGCAAAAAGGAATTAAGGATGGAAAGGACCTGGCTGACATGAGTCTAAAAGAACTGCAAAAGTTTTCTGACACCATAGAGCAGGATATTTTCAATGTGCTTAGCCTTGAAGGTTCTGTTGCAGCACGCGATCATCCTGGTGGTACGGCTCCCAAACAGGTTCAAAAAGCTATTGAACGGGCAAGGCAATGGTTATCACAGAAATAGTTTTTATTATCGTGAAACTACAATTCGACCATTGACGAAAAAGTTCTATCTATACAATAAATTACTTCTGTTCTGAGTGTCCGCTATCGCGTTGATTTTCCCCTGCGATGGAAATCGATTGATAAGAAAAATTAATTTATTGTTGCATGGTTGCTTGTAGTACATTGTTGATTATTTGATCAACTTTGGTTTAGTCGCATTGAATCCATCCAGCAGTACCTTTACTACCTTTATTTGTGATCGTCTCAACTTCCAATATCTAAGTCGATTCAGTCCTGTTCCCGGTCTACAAAGATGCACTTTGTATGCGTTGACGCGTGCCACAGTGATGTTATTGCTGTTTGTATGGATCGTCGGGTGTGGCGGCGGTGGAGCTGGTGATGTAACACCTACCAATGATTCCCCTTGCGCAAGCGGCAGTGGTCCGCGCACATTATGCGAAATCCAGCTTACTCCGATAAATCCGGCAATTGCCGTTGGTACTGAAATCCGCCTGTATGCCACCGCCATCTATTCCGACCAGTCGAAGGAGGATATTACCGAACAAGTTGACTGGGCTTCATCCAGTAGCACGATTGCGCCAGTGAGTGATACCTCTGGCGATAAAGGTGTGGCTTCGGGACTGGCGACAGGTGTGGCGCTGATCTCAGCAAGCCTGGGCACTGTCCAAAGCTCGATTCAGCTGGCCGTAAGCCAGGAACAACTGGTTGCGATTAAATTATCAAAACAGAATATTGCGTTGCCCAATGGTAGCCAGATCGATGTGCAAGCATTTGCATACTTCTCGAATAACACGGTTCAGGATATCACTGCTGTTGCTACATGGTCCGTCGAAGATGGATCGGTAGCAACGGTAGCGACCGAAGGTGTAGCGACTATTTATGGTGATTCGGTAGGCCAAACCCATTTGCTGGTGAGATACAATGGGCTTGCTGCAGAAACAGATCTTTCTATTACCAGCGCTCAATTGAATGCCATATCCATAGAACCTGCCCAGGTTCTTATTAATGCTGGAACAACAACTTCGCTGCAGGCGCTTGGATTTTATAGTGATGGCAATATACTGGATATCACTAAACAGGTCGCGTGGCAGTCTTCCGATATAAACACAGTTACTGTTGGCAGTGTTGCAGGAGACGAAGGGGTGTTAACAGGGCAGCGCGAAGGGAGTGCGACGGTTTCTGCTACTTTAAATGGTATCAGTCAAAATGCCGAAATAACCGTAAGCAATTCGGTTCTGAATGAAATAACAATTACGCCATCCATCACATCAATCGCCAAAGAGACCGTGATCCAACTGACGGCAACCGGAACCTATTCGGATTATTCCGTGCGGGATATCACGGCAATGGTAACCTGGATCTCGACCAACGAAGATGTTGTAAAGATCGATAATTCTCATGTTGGCGCTGGTTTGCTTTCAGCACTAAGTGAGGGTGAAGCGAGTATAGTTGCTGTAATGGACGATATTAGCGTCGCCGTACCCCTCACGATTACTAACGCTGAGGTAATCAGTATTAACCTGGTTCCATCGAGCACCACAATGCCAGAAGGTTCGAGTAAGCAATTGACGGCTACAGCGAATTTTTCCGATGGATCTATTCAGGATGTCACTGAACTTGCGTTTTGGACCAGTTCTGATACTGACGTAGCAACTGTACAGTACCGGAAAAATGGAATGGGCCTGGTACATGCGAACAGCGCAGGATCTACAGAAATCATAGCAGCTTATAAAGGGAAAAGTGCCTCAGCAAAAGTTGATGTGAGCGCTGCAATATTGACTGCTATCGTTATTGATTCGCTTGATCTTTCCATCGCCAGGGGAACGTCTGCCAGTTTGACCGTTACTGGTCATTATTCGGATGGCAGTACCCAGGATATTAGTGCTGGCATCGTATGGTCATCATCCGCCATTCAGTACGTCGCCGTGGAAAATGGTGAAGACGCAGCAGGTAATGTGCATGGTCTCGAAGTAGGCAGTAGCGTCGTTAGTGCCTCTGCTGTGGTGAATCCCAGTATTTCTGCAACGATAACAGTTACGGTAACCGACGCGGCATTAGAATCAATTTCGGTTTCCCCGCAAGATCAATCCATACCAAATAATTCAAGCTTACAATTTAGTGCGGTGGGTCATTTTAGTGATGGGTCTACGCAAGATTTGACCGAGCTGGTTACGTGGTCCTCTCTTTCGCCCGAGTTGGCATTGGCGAGCAATGCTGCGGGTGAAAAGGGGGTAGTTTTCGGTGTCGCCAACGAAGCTACCGGTGATGGCACGGCACAAATCATTGCCAGCCTGGATGACGGATTGCGTGTTGTTGAAAGTACGACAAATTTAACGGTTACTTATGAGCCGTTAAGGCCAGTGCGTGTTACAGCAGTTGGTCAGCCTAATGTGATTGTCAATGATGGCGTGGACTCTACGACAATACAAACCTTCGTTAAAGCCTCAGAAAATGGCGCGGTAGTAGCGAACGGTACTGTTGTTGAGTATGAAATTGTTAGCGGTAGCGGAATGCTTGGTTCACTTACCGCAACAACAACCGATGGTGTGGCAAATACAACGCTAACAAGTAACTACGATGGTCTCATTGTGATTAAAGCCACGATTGCCGATACGAACATATCTAATTTCGTAGCCATTGTATCAACACCTTCATTCTCCAGCGTGGTAACCAAATTTGGATTTGCAGATTATAGTTACGATAGTGTAAACAGCACGGTTCAACCCGGCTCTGTTTTTACCCTTTATCTGTTTAATTTGAGCAATCGAAATTTTTCACTGGATAGATACGAATTTATTAATGGGGGTATGGTGCTAATGACCGTTGATCAATTCGATTCAGTGAATAACCAGCTAAAAGGTGGGCTGATTTACGGCGTTGCGCTTAATGTAGAACCAGAACTGCAGGACAACGATATAGTTGCACAGTTTACCCTCAGTGATCCGATTACAGGACAAAGTTTTACCGTTACTCACTCCTATGAACTGACTCCCTAGTCTGTCTATAATACTGTGATGCTATTTCACAATTGGGTCGTTGGTAGGTGTTCATGTCAAATTTCAGGGCAAGCCTGAGCGCTGGTATTTTCTGCAGGCAGAAGTGTGTTGCGATTTCACTCGTTTATCTGATTTTGCAGGTACCTTCTGTTGTTGCGCAGCAAATCCACCCTTTAAGTATTACTAACACCAGTCCTGTTATACTGGTTCATGGATTACCCAATTCCCGAAATCCGGCCATAACGGCGAAAGATACTGTTGTTTTTGGCCTGGACTACGAAATTACCAGCCATTTCACGCACGAAGATTCTACAAATGAACAGCTATTATTTGATGGTGAAACCACTCGGGCCATGCTTTCACTAAAAACCGGATTATCTGATGGTGTGGAAGTTGAACTCCAGATTCCTCATATCTCACATGATGGAGGTTTTCTGGATTCATTTATTATTGATTGGCATAATTTTTTTGGACTGCCGCAAAACGGCAGGGATCAGGTGCCAAACAATCAGCTGGAATATTATTATGCAAAAAATGGCGTGGACAAACTGGGTTTTCAGGAACCGGCATCTGGTGTAGGTGATTCGCAAATAATATTTGCTTTTAAATCAGACCGAAAATGGTTGCCGCATCAAAAAAATCTGACATTTAAAACAGCCTTAAAATTACCAACCGGTGACTCGGCAAAGTTAACAGGAAGCGGCGCCTATGCAATATCGGCATGGTTAACAGGTGATATGCAGACTAACTGGTTTAGTAAAAAAGGATTAACCTATCTTAATCTTGGGGCGATGTGGTTGCCTGAAGGTGAAGTTTTAACGGACCAGCAAAATTTCTGGGTATGGTTTGGTGGTATTGGGAGCGGCATTAAGTTTGGCGAGCGTATCGTGCTACAACTCCAACTGGATACCCATTCTCCCTTTTATCACAGCAGTGACTTTGTCGAGTTAAATAGCTATGCATTGCAGTTGACTATTGGGGGTAATCTGAAGTTTAGTAAAAACTGGAACCTGGATATTGGGGTTGTTGAAGATCTAATCGTACACGCGTCACCCGACGTGATTTTTCATTTCAGGCTTAATGGTCGTTGGTAGGTAATAAATAGTTGCCGAAAGCCTTACAACTTACTACCGTGAAA
>NZ_CDLKIE010000073.1:0-4182 GCF_975902315.1 Kaarinaea lacus
ATTCAACAGGAATCTCCTCGCCTTTCAGGCCTTTTGGGTAACCCGAACCATCCATAGCTTCATGGTGATAAAGTGCGATGTTTCTGAGAACATCAACATGATGAAAGCTGTCGAGCCCATAGTTACCAAGCAGGTCATCAATAATTTCGTGGCCTTTTTGAGTGTGTAATTTCATTTGCTGGAACTCTTCTGTGTCCAGCTTCCCCTGTTTTAACAGGATACGATCCGGGATACCGATTTTGCCGATGTCGTGCAACGGTGCGAACAGGAAAATATGCTCTATATACTCATCGCTAAGCTGGTATTTCTCGGCTAATTCACGTGCGATCAACTGGGAATAACCTGCAACCCGGTCAATATGCGTACCCGTTTCCAGGTCTCTTTTATTGGTGACATCACGCGCGGTTTTCACCGTTGCTAATAACGTCTTGATGGCGCTAATGTCATTGATGACCTGAAGGGAGACCAGGTGTCCGAATACATCGAGGTGGTGCAGTATTTCATCTTTATCAAACGGATCGAGCGTATAGGAATTAAAAAAAACAAATCCAAACAAGGCGCTGTTGACATACATAGGCAGGGTATAACTGGAACGATATCCCTGTTTGTTGATTTTTGTAGCATGTTCACTATTACTACTTTCGTAGATTTTTAAATCGCTGACAATGCGCGGCCTTTTTTTCTCGATGATTTCCTGCAAGGAAGGCACATCGGATAATTTTGCTTCATATTGTTTTAGTGGTTCATCTGCGCCACTGCTATCGACGAAAGTGCGGATAATATCTGTTTTGGCCTCATAAATGGCAACCGAAACGCGATCGATAAATTCATAACGAGATTTTAAGACTTGATGCACGTAGGCCAGCTTATCTCGAAGTGGTATGCTGGAATTCAATTCTTCCAGGACATCTTTATGTTCAAATGCGATCACATTATCACCCAATCATTAGAAGCTTTGCTTAAACACCCATGTTTTTATTTTTATATTACTAAGATCCAGAAACATTGCGGCGAAAATTTAATTATCGCCTGTTATTGAAAACTTTCCATTCGCATGCCACGAATTGCTATGACCCGCGAAGTTTGTATTCTGTTAATGATTCAATAAGTTAACCTGGAATTGCCGGATTTTGGTTCCGTCCATTTATTCCACCCACTAAAAATATAGCGAAGATCATGCCAAGTGCACTGATCTGTTGTATTGCTTATTGAGTTAGTTCCAGGTGAGTAGCAAATTATGAAATTTATACTTACTCAATTATCAATAAAATCAATCGAAAAAGGGAATGCCTGTCATTATGTCAGGTTTATCATACCGGATATCAGGATTGGCAACTTGTGTCGTGATTCAATCGTTTTTCGCTATGGAGATTGCTAAAGTTTTGATCAACCAGGTCCGATAAGAGAGAAACGCTGAAAATTATAAAATACGTTAGGATTCAGCGCATTATCAATTTATTAGCTTTTGGAGTTTACAGAGATGCGTCGATTAAGTGTAGTGATAGTCACAATGCTGGTTATGCTATTCCAGGGCGTTGCGCTTGCAGCGGACAAGGAAGAATTTCCGGGGCGGACCCATAAAAAATACAAAATGGTTCCATATATAGAGCTGGAAGATCTGCGTAAGCAAATGAAGGACGTGGTAATCGTGGATACGCGTTCCAAGTTTGAATTTGATACCTTAAAAATTAAAGGTGCGGTAAATATTCCTGTAGCGCTAAAAACTTTCGATGCCAGCGTGCAACAATTGCGAGAAAAAACCGGTAAACCACTGGTGTTCTACTGTAATGGCCATACCTGTATGAAGTCTTACAAGGCCGCGAAACGTGCGGCGAAGTTGGGCTTGAAGGATGTCTATGCATATGATGCCGGAATCTTTGTATGGGCAAAAGCTTACCCTGATCAGGCTGAATTACTCGGTAAAAGCCCCGTGGATACGCGTCAAATCCTGTCCAAGAAGCAGTTTAAAGCCCGTTTGTTGCACCCGGATAAATTCAGTGAATTTGCCACAGACGATCCAAGTAAAGTTATCGTGCTTGATATTCGTGATAAATATCAACGTGCCGGTGTTGGATTTTTTCCAATACAGGAGCGATGGACCAGCTTGAACAAGATGGATAAAGTTTATAGTTACATACGCAAAGCCAAAGCCAAAGGAAAGACTCTCTTCATCTATGATGAAGTTGGCAAACAGGTTCGCTGGTTGCAGTATGCGTTAGAAAGAGAAGGGATCAAAAATTACTACTTTATGGATAAAGGTGCGACTGGTTATTACAAGATGATTTCCCAGTTTGAAAAGAAGAAAAAATAGCATCACACCAGAAGTGAAATGAAATCGAGAGCCTGGTCAGCACAACTGACCAGGCTTTTTTTTCGATTCGATTGCAGGGCTAACGGGCAGAAAAACGTGTCCCAGAACGCTCCTCAGAAACCAGTCGCTAATCTTTACTGATGGGCACAAATTAACTGATTGATTCATGGAGAGTAATAATTTCTGTTTGGGGACAAGCATTTAAGTTAACTGTGCTGAAGCCGATATTAAAGGACAGCTGATTCGTAGCGCATTTTTAAGTTGGCGGATGAGAGTGAAATTTGACAAATGACCAGCCATTTAATCCGTCACGTGTTTTAGATATAGACATCGCAATTCAATATAAAGGACGTATAGCTAAATCCCATGCCGACACCCATCGTAATTTGTGACGACTCCAGTTTTGCGCGCAAGCAGATGTTGCGTGCATTGCCGGAGGGTTGTGACGTGGATATCACTTTTGCCAATGATGGTGTAGAGGGGCTGGCTGCTATCAAAGCAGGCAAGGCAGAGATTATTTTCCTCGATTTAAATATGCCTGTCATGGATGGCTATGAGACGTTGAAAGCTATTCGTGATGCGGATTTACCACTCAAGGTAATCGTTGTGTCGGGTGATATTCAGCCTGACGCGCACAAGCGGGTCATGGAACTGGGTGCCGCGGCTTTTATTAAAAAACCTGTGAACAAGCAAGAAGTCGTCGAGATCCTTTCTCAGCACGGCGTAAAGGTTTTCAAAAGGAAACGTATCAAGCCTGTTTCCCTGGACACGGATATTCGTGCTGGTTGTCAGGAGGTGGCGAACGTTGCCATGGGCAGGGCAGCTGATCTACTTGCTCGGCTTTTAGATGTGTATATCAATTTGCCTGTGCCTAATGTCAATACCATCGAGAAAAATGAGTTGCGCATGGCGCTCAAATACGTCGATCACAGTGATTCAGTGTCGGCTGTCTGCCAGGGTTTCATTGGTGCGGGTATTGCTGGAGAAGCGCTACTGATTTTTGATGATTCAAGTTTTGTGGATATGGCGGACTTGATGAGTTACCAGGACAGCATTGATGATGCCGTTGAGCTTGAACTATTAATGGATATTTCAAGCATTCTAATTAGTGCTTTTCTAAAAGGTATTTCAGAGCAACTGGATGTTGCTTTTAGCCAGGGTCACCCAATTGTATTAGGGAGGCATGTTAAGGTTACCGATTTAATGAAACGAAATGCCACTCGTTGGGACAGGACCCTGGCCATTGAAATCAGTTTTGGAATTGAAGGTCGTGCTATTTCATGTGATCTATTATTTTTATTTACCGAAGACTCTATTGCGCCACTTTACGAATTAATTAGCTATGTGATGCCAGAATGACAGCGGAAACGGCCAAAATAGAAATAACCGAACTACACTGGATGATGGATATGTTGCAATCCATCGACGTAGGACTTGTCGTAATGGATCGTGAATACAATGTTCACGTGTGGAACAGTTTCATGGCGAATCATAGTGGAATACCCGCCAGGGATATCATTGAAAAAAATATTTTTGATTCACTGCCAGATATTTCTGAGGACTGGTTTAAAAGAAAAGCTGAATCTGTGTTTTTGTTGAATTGCCGTTCGTTTACTACCTGGGAACAAAGGCCTTATCTGATTAAATTCAAAAATTATCGACCTATTACCGGCCCGGCAGATTTTATGTATCAGAATGTTACCCTGATCCCGCTAACATCGGTGGATGGAACGGTTAATCACATCGGTATAATTATATATGATGTAACCGATAGTGCTGTCAGTAGTAGCGAACTGGAAATGGCGAATGACACACTGCAGACGTTAAGTCGTACTGATCATTTGACTCAGCTTAACAACCGGGGTTATTGG
>NZ_CDLKIE010000074.1:0-4494 GCF_975902315.1 Kaarinaea lacus
CTAATTAATTGGGGTTGTCTACTATTATTACACAATAGAAACACACATATTATGAGTCTCCAAACCAAAAGCCCATATCTTTTTTCAGAAACTCATCGTAGCGCATGTAATGCGAACCATCACAAGAGAAAGTTAGACTGATCATGCCGTTAAAGATATTAATAGAAGCCGAACGCAAATAAATCGTCTCATCTGCCACGCGTAGCCGGCGCATGGCTTCTAACACCGGTTCAATACTCGATTGTGGCATGATTGCATCTTCGGGATAAAGTTGAACCGGATAGGCCATGCATATGTCTGGATCTGCCAGCGCTTCATGGGTCAATATTCGATAACGATAAGGATCATCCAGAAACCATACGGTCGCCCGGCTGCTGGAAAAATGAATCACCGCCTGGAATACCCCACGGTCTTCAAATAGCTCATCCAGTATTGAAAACGCCTGTTCCACGTTGCGATCCAGCTGGCTCTCGGTGCGAATCTGCTGGAATACCGTACTCCGGATTGAAGGATCTCCTTTAATTTGCATCCAGTGAGAAGGTTCTTCATATAAAACGGAAGTTACAGGTAAGTCACGCAAGTCAAAATCGGCGCCCAGGTAACCCACCGCTTTACCTTCAACACGAATAATATGCAATGCTGTAAGTGATGGCCGATGGGCGCGCATACTCACATAGGCTTCCGACAGTAAAAATCCCCACGAAGGCACCACTTCCCGCATGTAGGGCCGTTGAGAACGATCACGGCCATAATGTTCAGGCAGCAATCCATCGCGACTGACATTGCCACTAACCTGAATTCCATCGGTATTAACCACGTAGAGAAACATGCAATGGGGAACATTCACAAAACCTTCCAGTAACACAGCATCGAGTTTATCCCGATCACCCCATGCGGGCGCACATTGTTCGGCGAGCCGTGTTAATGGCTCATGCAGCAACTCCGCAAGCTGTTCACGCTGGCGGTGAATGGCAACTTTCCAGTTTTGTTCCATCGCATACTCCAGATTCAACACAAATCCGCAACTACCAATCACCCATGGCGTATGAAAAAGCCATGAGCGTACACTAACTGAGTGTCCGTTTTAGTAAGGGAAGAGCAATCTGTCCCCAATTACACAGCTTTTCAATTACTAATTCTTTTTACTTGAAAGTCTATGTAAAAACAAAACGGAACTATTCCCCTACTATTTTTAAGGCCAGAGTTGTTAATGTTCATTGCTTAACTGATTAGAAGAAATTATCGCTCTAACAATATAAATTAGTTGAGATAGTATATTAGTTTATTATAATATACTAACTGAATATCCTTTAACCACCCCGTAAGATGAAGTAAATTGTAGGAGTTTTATTATGTATTTCAATAAGTTAATTATAGCCGCCTTATTTGCACTGTTTGCCAGCCAGAGCGCTCTTGCCGTAGATAGCGCAGATCTACCAAAGAAAAAACGCACTAAGCTGGAACTCTATATGACCCCGATAGACGCTTATGAATTCGTGACCAAAAAAGCAGACAAGAGCCTGTTTCTGGACGTGCGCACCCGTACCGAAGTGAATTTCCTGGGTATGCCTACCAACGTGGATGCCAATGTACCCTATATGGTTATGAACGAGTGGTACGCATGGGACGCCAAGAAAAACACATTCAAAATGGAAGTGAATTCAGATTTTGCCGATAAAGTTGCCGAGCGTTTAGCTGAGAAAGGCTTAAGTAAGAACGACCCAGTGATACTTACCTGCCGTTCCGGTTCCCGCAGTGCCAAAGCTGCAGATCTGCTAGCCGGCCTGGGTTATACAAATGTTTACACCATCGTATCCGGTTTTGAAGGCGACAAGGTCAAAGATGGACCATTCAAAGGCCAACGTATCAAAAATGGCTGGAAGAATTCCGGCCTGCCCTGGACCTACAAGTTACAAGCGGCCAAGATGTATAATGTCGGCGGATAAGATCAAAACTTAGTTTACAAAATGTAATTTAGATAAAACGGCAGTGGCAACACTGCCGTTTTTTTTTGCAACCGAATTACTGGCATTAATTTTCCTTACAATTTTAATAGTTCAGAAGCGGATGATCACATATGGTGGCTGATCTGGTTTACACTGGCATTTTGCATGAGGGTCATAAACGCATCACTCTCCATGTGCACCAACTCAATATGATCGCCGGCCTCAAAATACACTTCTTTGCAGTCCCTCAGGCATTCATCCATTATCACTTCAACGCCATAGGCATTGCCGATGGGTGGGATTGCCCCGAGATCACAATCAGTGAAGATATTTCCTAATTCATCTTCTGTCGCCAGTCCCAGGCGCCGATTTAATTGCTGGCTGATGCGCCCCAGCTCCAGGTGATGTGTTGCCGGGATAACCGCCAGCACGTAGCCGTTTTCATCTTCCAGAAGTACTGACTTTACCAACTTGTCACCTGGGATGTGTGCGGCCTCAGCCGTTGACATGCTTGAGGTTGTGTATGTGTGAGGCACGACGTCGTATTGGGCACCTGAATTTTCGAGATAATCTTTGAGGGTAATTGCTATAGCCATGGTCCACCTCCCTTTTTGATAGATGGTTTAACCCTGCTATGGTTCGGTAATTCTTTAGGTTAAAAAGAAGATTTGCTATCGTTAAATATAGCACTTAAATAGGACAGAAATAGGAAATCAGCAGGAAAATACGTTGCAAATTTGGGACAGGCATTAATCGCGAATAATAAGAACTCTGCCCGCCTGTCACTCGACCAATTTTACTGACCTGTAGTCCCTGCCTTTTCTATCTGTACTTCGATTATTATTTTATTCTCAGAGCGCTAAAACGGGGTCAGCGTGAATTTCTACTCTAATATCCCTGCTACTGAATTGAGTTGCTTTCGTATTCACCAATATCCATAATTGTGAAGAAAATACTTTTATTTAGTGTGTTTTTAGCTGATCAACAAACACTTCTTTGATAAACTAAACCGCATTCGGGTTCCCATATTTACCCAGCAGGTGAAACCAGCAGCAACCTCGAACATCCAAACACAGTTAATTATTTCAGCGGTAACAGCGTTCACCGCCGGGGGAGATTTCATGTATTCAAAGTTAAGACAATTTCAACAATTGATTGCCATAAGCCTGTTGGCCATTATTGCCGGCTGCGGTGGCAATGGCGACTCAACAACCCCCACACAAACAACCATCACTGGTACGGTTACCGCACCTGCCCCCAGCGTGGTGTTGTTTGAACAACAAAACCTGATGGACAGGTTTGCATCGCTGTTGATTCCCGACCTTCATGCTGAAGTTACTGGTTTAACACCTGTCGTCAGTGCAATGGTAGAACTGATTCGTATCAATGACGATGGCAGTCAGAAAGGCGCTGTTATTGAAACAGCCATGACAGATGATGTTACAGGCCAATACAGCCTGACTTTTACCGGTACGCTTTCAGATGACCTGGTTGTCCAGGTCACCGCCACCAGTGGTGTATCCATGCGTGCCCTGGTCAGATCGGAAGTCACCGATATCAACCCGGTAACCGAGTATCTTCTGCAAGTGATTCTTGCCATCATTCAAGTCGACAATGAAAACCTTTCAGCAGTTTCAGAGGAATCGCTTGCCCTAGCGATAGCCAGTATTGAGGCACTGGATATCAGCTTTACTGATACCATGACCATTAATGAAACGACGCAAGCCATTGCCGATGCGGTGAGTACAGGCGGTGTAAACCTGGGCGGGATAATCAACTCGAATCCGTCACCTGAAGTAGGCAGTAGCAATGGAATACCCTGCAGCACGACCGGCAGCCCGTACAGCTACTATGATTTTGAACCTGTAGTCTATAACTGTGGCGCCTCTTCAATTGCCCAGTTCGAAGACAGAATCGTCCCGGATACAATACTGGATATCGACGGATTGTCGATCACCTTACTGAATCAGGGCTTTGGATATTTCGGTGACTTTACTATCGACCAGGTACCGAATCTACAATGGGGTTTTTCTTCTCAAGGCTACCTGTTTATGTATGAATTCGAGCCTGGTGCTCAGGACCCCGTTCGTTCATACAGCGTCGTCATCATTGGCACAGACACTGCCACCGGTAAATTAAAGGTAAAAATTTATACCGAAGATACTAATTCCAGCCCGGTCCCAGGCGATCACATTTTTAACGCCATCAAAGATGGCGCAATCAGTGACGGGTTGCTAACAATAACTCCCCCGGCATCTGAAAATCCTCCACCAGCCGATACCGGAATTGGTACTGGCATTGATGTGGGTCTGTATGCCGGATCATGGATTTCACCCTGCATTAGTAAAGATAGTACAACCTGGACTACGTTATATCTGATTGTACAAAATGACAAGACCTTTACCTTTGCATTGGTCGATTACTCCGACGCTTCCTGTACAAATCAAACCACATATACCGAGGTGGGCGGTACATTGGTTATTGGCACGGACAGGGTACTGGATGATGGTTCGACAGGTAATCCCGTCGAGATGACTATCACCTCGCC
>NZ_CDLKIE010000075.1:0-6308 GCF_975902315.1 Kaarinaea lacus
ATACATACACGTTGGTAGCAATTTGAATATTACCACCATCGCCTACCGATCCGTTGACTGATGTATTTACAGTTCCATTGTCTTGATAGATTAATGATTCTGCATCTAATGAAATATTACCACCATCTGCTTGCAGTGCTTTTGTGCTTATTTCACCTTGATTAGAAATATAAATTCTATTGGCATCGGATATTTTTATATTGCCGCCGCTGCCTGTTCCGGTGGAACCAGAAAAAATAAGGCCGCTTTCATTGATTGCTACGAGGTCTGACTCAATATTTATGTTGCCACCGTCACCAGTTGCAAGAGAGTTTTCAGTGCTTATACTTGATGCCGATATTTTTGATCTGGCGCCAGTTGTAGAATTGGTTCCTGTTAGAACTAATTTTTTACCAAAGATATTAATGTTACCACCTCTACCTGACCCTGAAGTTTCCGCGTTGACTGCTGCGCCATCTTTAATGCTCAGCTCGGTGGAATCTATAGTAATGTCTCCGCCCTGGCCTGTACTATTTCCTCCTGTTGAACTAAACATCCCTGTTTTATCAAGTTCTGACGAAGAGCCAATTATGTTGGTTGAATGCGCGTTAATGTAGATATTTCCAGCATTCCCTGCATTTTCTATTGTGGTATTAACGGATCCGCCGTTTTTCAGTAATAGATAATTAGCACTTATTAGTATATCGCCGGATACAGTTGAGCTTAATGTATCACTAGTTGCGCGAGTAATAACCCATGCGCCATCGTTTATAGTAATGTTTTCTCCAGTTAATGTAATAGTGCCGGCATCTCCACCTGTACCACCAAAGCCTAAGAAATCTACAAAAATCGATTCAGAGCTTACAGTCGATCTCGTGGATTCTAATGCGAATACATTTGTACTACCGTTTTCTAACTCTTGGTTATAAACAGCTTCGTTGATACCAGATATTAAAATATCTTTACTTATTATGTCTATATTTCCGGCGTTTCCGTCTCCTATAATTGTTGGGGTTAGAATGGTTGCGCCATTCAGTACTTCTAATTTCTCAGAATTTATGAATATATTGCCGGCATTTCCTGAGCCTGTAGTTGCTGCGCTTATTTTAGATTGAAAATATTCCTCTGTGAGAAAGTCAGGTTCTTGATTTATACCAGAAACTTTAATGGTTTCTGAGCTGATATTAATTGATCCACCTTGAGCGGATAAGTTCGTTGAAGTCGTTATTCTTGCTCCATCAACAACACTTAACGTTTCGGATTCAATGTTAATGTCGCCACCATCAACATCGCCATAAATATCGCTACGTATCCATGCGCGATTTGCTAATTCAATATTTTTAGAGTGGATATCAATATTACCGCTTGCGCCTCCGAGGAATCCGCCACTAGCGTCAATACCAGTGAAATCATCAAATGTTGGATCAAAAGCACCAGATAGTCCGGATATGTTAATCGAGTCAGCATCTATATTGATATTGCCTGCATTACCGCCAAGGCCAAAAAACAAATCGCTTACCGAGCTAACAGTAGAAGCGTCTTGAATATCAAGATTTGATGTTGTAATAGATATATCACCCGAATTACCAGTTCCAAGTGTGTTCGATTTAATGGAACTATAATTTGATAATTGAATGTCATCGGCTTTGACTATGATGTCACCGCTATTAGCATCCAGCAGAGAGGCAGATAATGATTCAATACTGGAATAATCATTCATTACAATCTTGGGAGCAGCTATACTAATGTCACCGGCATCGCTTCCGGAAAAATCAGATGTATTTGCGGCAATGTGGGCATTGTTTTTCAAGAGTAATTGATTGGATAACTCGACATCCATGCCAATCGTATTTGAGTTGAGAAATCCAGATTCTGAGTTCGAACTAACCGTGGAGCTGTCTAGCACAAGTTCGCCGCCCCGAATAACAACTTTTCCTCCTTCAAATCCATTAGTATTAATGGTTGAGTCGCTGTTTAGATTGATTGTGCCAAGCTGGTCAAACTGCGATAGATCAGTTTGTTCGGTGATGACGTTGAACTCTCCAGAAGACTGGGTGCTTCCGATATTTATTTTGCCATCGGGTGCTGCGACCGACGAACCATCAGACAATTCGATATTCCCTCCAACCAGGGAAACGGTATTTCCATCAAGAACATCGATAGTGCTACCGTTGATTGTGATGTCGCCGGTGGTATTATCAAGAAACCCAAATGCAGAAGGAGCTGCTACTGATAAAGTGGTATTTTGATTAATATCTGCATAGAAACGATCCTGTTCTCCCAGGCTGATGTAATCAGCGGTCGTAGCGTGAAAGGAACCGCTAATGTTGATCTGGGCATTGGGCCCAAATAGCATGCCGTTGGGATTCATGAGAAACAGGTTGGCACCTTGAATTGAGCTGCTGATAATGCCATCAATGTTGGACGGATTGCTGCCCGTTATGCGGCCGAATACGTTCTGTATGTTAGCAGGGCCAGAAAAATTCGCTGTTTGTCCAGTATTGACGTTAAAGTCACTAAAGCTGTGATACAAATTATTGCCAGCTATCTTCCCCATATCGGCCGTAATTTCCATATTAGGACCGGTTAATGTTCCGGTAGATCCCATGCTGCCGTCAAACGTAACATCAGCCTGAACACCAGGCAGGTAGCAACAGAATCCGGTGCTACCTATGATGGCTTTGACAATATGCTTGCAAGTTGCTTTATAGGCTTTGTCCATATGCTGTTCCTCTAGGGGAAGTATCCAACCAGCTTAAAATGTATACCATCGTCCTGTAATGAATCGTCAGGATTATTAACGTCTTTCAAAGGCTTACCCCAGTACAGGTCTGCCGCTCCAGTTCTATTCCATTGCCATCGCATGCCGAGGCCAACACTGTAAATAGTGGCGGTTTCTATTGCGTCATCTTTTGCCCAGGCTCGTCCGTAGTCAGAAAAGGCGGCAATTTGTATTAGATGTTGGTTAGACTCGCTCTGGAATATGCTTTTTCGCACTTCCAGTGATGCAATTAGTCCGTTATCCCTGACTAGCTGGTTTTCCCGGTAACCGCGGACAGTGGTTGCACCACCAACAGCGATTTCTTCCATGGGCATTAAGTTGTCGTCCGCAATTTGAAAATCGGTTCGGAAAACAGTTTGCACACCTATTGCGGGATACTGTTTGGCGAACTGAAACTGCGCTAGCCAGGCGACAAACTTGCTGTCCGGATCGCCATCCTCATTGTCACTCTCAAGGGTGGAATCTAAAGCATCTAATCCAATGCTGAGAATATGGCGAAATGATAAGACAGTGTCAGGCGTGAATTTGAGGTAGTTTTGAATGAGTCTAAGCGCAGTGATGCGCGTGACGCCATCAACTGAACCTGTACCCGCATAGTCAAAGCCGTCACCATCAACATATGATTTGCTGTAGCGTTTATCCAGCTGCAGAGAGCCATTAAGGGTCTCGGTACTTGCCTGATAAAACGGCATGGTGAAGCCAATTGTGGCCGTGTTCGATTCATTTTCCAGATCGACTCCAAGGTTTTTGATCTCATCTGTTACTACCTTGGAATCACTTAACTCATAGGCTGCATATAGAATTTTGTCATCAGCAGTCAAAGGCCATTGATAATTGATATAACCTTTATTGAGCCCTTCTGTGTGATTGTAAGTCAGATCAATTTTGTCGCCAAAACCGGTAATATTCAGGTGCTGGAATCGTAGTGTCCCCTGAAATTCGCCGATGGAAGGAGGGCGGTGATTATCCACCTGCACTAAGAAGCTGTAAGGCCGTTCCTCGGTAATTTCTATATTTAGTTTACTTTCACCTTTTTTATCGCCAGGCTCCAAATCAGCATTGATTCTTTTTATACGTGGATCCTGTTGTAATAAGTAAAGCCTCTCCTGCAATACATAAAGGTTAAACGGTTTATGCGGGTCCAGGCGAATGCGATCCGAAATATACTGGTCCCTGAGGCGTCCTTTGTTGCTCACATTAACGGTAGTTAGGTCGCCTTCAATAATATTAATTTCCAGTATTCCATCCTGGATGTCCTGGTCCGGGATCACAGCGCCAGAATTAAGGTATCCATTGTCAATATAATGTTTGGTAATCAGGTTTTTAATTTGCTGGATATCCAGTGTGTCAATGGTTTTACCTATGTAGGGTTGAACCAGCGCTTGTAACTGGTCATTGCTGAAGACGGTGTTCCCCGAAAATGTGACGTTCTCCAGTTTGAACTCTAAAACCCTGGATATTTGTTTGTCATTTGGTTCTGCTGGTTCAACGGGAGGTAGATCAAGTTTGGGCTGTTCATGTGGTTTGAAAGGTTGTTGCTTAAAGATATCAGGTCGTTCATCGGACGGACGGCTAAATGGGAATATGCCTTCCACGGCAGCAGCACTGTCGATAAACAGTATTAACATGACACCTGTTAAGCCAGTAAATTTACGCAGCATTATCGTTTATATTTTTGTGAGTGGACTTTGCGTAAAGAAAATGGAGCCACAATCTAAGTGATGAGTTCTGGTATCGCTAAATGCAGTGGCTACATTCTCGTTTAAGTGAAACTATGATGAAAATAGCAATCCTGCCAATCTCCCATGAATTTGCGCCAGTATAAAACCCGGTATATTTCGCAACAATAACGGTTTGCACAAATGTAAATAGTTCACATTATTTGTAACTACTAGTTGGTGCAATAAATATCAACTGGTTCATAATTACTAATCCTTTGTTTGATTGATCTGTTTTTATGCAACGGTTAAGCAGCGACGCGGGATACTTCCTGGTATATTGCGTTAGTCGCTGCTGATGGTTCGAATCCGGTTAAGGCTTTGCAGACTCGCTGACACTGCTGGTAAACGGCAACTGCTTCGATGTATCGACCTTGTTTCATGTAACATTTCATCAGGCGTTGATAGAACGCCTCCGATAATTGTTCAACTTCAATTCCTTTTCGGTAATAGTCGATAGCCTGTTCACAATGTCCGTGTTGCTCGAAAATATCACAAACTTGTGAAAGGCAGCGAACAAACCGGGTTTTCAGTTTTTCTCGGAACGCGATAAACCAGGATTGTTCGTCTTCGTATCCCAGGAAGTGCCCCTGGTATAGTACTAATAGCGTGTTTGCCAGCTTATTAATATTGCCAAGTTCAAATTCGTTCGAGTGAGTCTGAGCCTTTATTTGGTTCATGGTTTTTTCCAGCGCCCATACATCCACCCAGCACTCCTGGTCATTCAGGGTTAAGTGGCTATCCAGTAGTTGCATGGACTCCATGGTCAGGTATTTACGAACCCTATGCAGGGTTACCGAAAACGAAGTGTGTGCGACGTCGCCATCCGCATCGGGCCACAATGCATCATTGATTCGTACTTCACCTACAGAGCGGCTTCCCAGGGCGATTAGCAGTTTTAACAATTCGCTGGGTTTGTGCTGGCTACTACCGTGTGCATTAATCAGTTGGCCGTATTTATAGATGGAAAAATGCCCTAACGTGGTAATGACGATTGGGTAACTGTTTATAGCTGTTTCAATAATTTGCTTTTTGTCCGTGAAAAACTGTAACTCGGTTGTAGGCGCAGTTTTGTATAGTGAAGTTGGCATGGGTATCCCTCGGTCTTTGCTGGTCTATGTAATGGCTGTGACACGCCAAGCAGGCGGGGGGTTTAGTATGTGGTATCAATTGATCGCGTTTTGCGAAGAAAAGGGGTAGTTCAGATTTTTGTGGGGATTATTAACCAGGCAGGTCAATAATCATCCAGGCGATAGCTGGATGAACTTAAAAGGAAGGGTAATAAGAAAGTCGGACTACTGGGCTGGATTAAACTTCCAGGTAGTCGAGAATACCTTCGGCAGCTTCACGGCCTTCGTAAACAGCAGTCACCACGAGATCGGAACCGCGCACCATATCACCACCGGCAAAAATCTTGGGATTGCTGGTTTGGTATTTAAATTCATGGTCGGCAGGCGCTTTAACACGCTGACGGTCGTCTAGCTCAATGCCGAAGTCCTTGAACCAGTCCGCCGGGCTAGGGCGAAATCCAAAGGCAATGATGACGCGATCTGCGGGAACGATTTCTTCTGATCCCGGAACAGGTTCTGGCCGACGCCGGCCACGTTCATCGGGTTCGCCGAGCTGGGTTGTGACCAGTTTGATGCCTTCTACCTTGCCATTGCCGACGATTTCCACCGGTTGGCGATTCCAGAGGAATTGCACGCCTTCTTCCTTGGCATTGACAACCTCGCGCTTGGTACCCGGCATATTTTCCTCATCACGACGATAAGCGCAGGTGACCGACTCGGCGCCTTGACGTATAGATGTGCGGTGACAGTCCATCGCAG
>NZ_CDLKIE010000076.1:0-4652 GCF_975902315.1 Kaarinaea lacus
GGCACCACTGGTGGTGGTGGCGGCAGCACCACTGGTGGCGGTGCACCCGGCGGAGGTGGTGGTGGTAATGGCGTCGGACAATCTGCAAACGCTGCCCAATTGTTTGTAGTGTGACAGTCACTACACTGGCCTGCCGGTTCGCAGTGACCGCCTGGTTTGCCCTGCGCTATTCCCGCACCGTGGCAATCAGTACATAAGCCAAACGCGTCTGCGTGTGAAAACAGCCCGGCAACATTAGCCCACGCACGAGGCGGCGTACCATGACAGTTCTCGCAGACTTCACTTGTATTTGGATGATTCCCGGGTTTACCCGTTGCGATAGTGTTATTGTGACAACTGGCACAGGTACCAATAACCTGCGTATGATCCAGCGGTGTAATAAAAGGTAGCCAGGTTAACGGTGGTACATTGTGGCAAAACTCACAGGAATTGGTCGTATTCGGGTGATTACCCGGTTTACCCGTTGCCGTTACGTTATTATGACAACTGGAACAACTACCCAGTACCTGACTATGATCCAGCGGTGATATGTACGGTAACCAGGTACCCGCCGGCGGTGTGCTATGACAGCGTTCACATAGATCTGTCGTTTGTGGATGGTTGCCGGGCTTGCCTGTAGCAACGACATTATCGTGACAACTGACGCATGTTCCAAGTACCTGGCTATGATCCAGCGGGGAAATAAACGGTAACCATGTGCCTGGAGGAATATTATGACAAACATCGCAGACATCTGTGGTTGACGGGTGATTACCCGGTTTACCTGTCGCTGTAGTGCCATTGTGACAACTCGCACAAGTGCCAATCACATGACCGTGATCAACGGTTTGTGCTGGCGTCCACGGTGTTGGTCCCTGAGCGTGACACGCATCGCAGGTATTCGTCGAGTTGATATGATTTGGGCTTTTGCCCGATGCAACCGTGCCATTATGGCAGCTTGAACAGATACCTGAAACTTGTGAGTGGTCTACGGCGGCAGCAGGTAGCGGCGTCCAGGTAGCTGGAAAAACCTGATGACACAAATCACAGGCATCGGTACTCAATATGTGATTTGGACTTTTACCACTGGCCGTTACACCATCGTGACAGCTAATACAGTTACCGACAAACGTCGAGTGATCCGGCGCACCTCCACCAGAACCCCCCGTAGCGGGTAGCCAGGCGGTGGTCGAATGACAGGTGTCACAATCAGCCGTCGTTACTATATGTGTAGCATGTTTGCCGGTTGCAGTTATGCCGTCATGACAGCTGGAACAAGTACCAATTACATTACCATGTTCTACAGTTAACGCCGGCGTCCAGGGTGATGGTCCCTGAGCATGACACGCATCACAGGTATTCGTGGTGTTGATATGATTTGGGCTTTTGCCCGATGCAACGGTTCCGTTGTGACAAGAGGAACAAATTCCAACAACTTGCGAGTGGTCAACGGCGGCAGCAGGGAGCGGCGTCCAGGTGGCTGGAAAGACCTGATGACACAAATCACAGGCATCGGTACTCAGTATATGATTTGGACTTTTACCACTGGCCGTTACACCATCGTGACAACTAATACAGTTACCAACAAACGTCGAGTGATCCGGCACGCCTCCACCAGAACCTCCCGTAGCCGGAAGCCAGGCAGTGGTGGAATGACACGCATCACACTCGGCGGTTGTTGCTATATGTGTAGCATGTTTACCAGATGCAATGATACCGTCATGACAACTGGAACATACCCCATTCACTTCATTGTGATCAACGAATATGACCGGCGCCCAGGGCGTTGGACCCGCCGCATGACAGGTATCACATACATCGCTGGTATTAATATGATTGACACTCTTGCCACTGGCGATTACGCCGTCATGACAACTGCTACAGGTACCATTAACCTGGGTATGATCTACTGATGCCGCAACAACGGGAGTCCATGTTCCTGGGAAGACGACATGACAGGCATCACACACATTGGAACTGTTAATATGACTGGGACCTTTACCACTGGCGGTTACACCATCGTGACAGGTGAAACACTGGCCAGGCACCACCTGTGTATGGTCAGGTGCAGCCGGTACCCATTGTTGGGTACTGTGACAATCATTACATTCCTGGGTTGTGGGAATATGGGTCGACCCCTTGCCTGTCGCAATTAAACCATCATGACAACTGGAGCAAACACCCAGCACTTCATTGTGATCTACCGCAGATGGAGCTACCTGGGTCCACGGTGTTGGTGCTGACTGATGGCAAGCCTCACAAAAGTCAGTGGTACTGATATGTGTAGGCCCTTTTCCTGATGCTGTCGTTCCATCATGACAAGAAAAACATGAACCGATAACATGACCGTGATCAACTGCCGAAGCAACAACAGGTAACCATGGTGTTGGTCCTGATAAGTGACAGGCATCGCATACGTCGGTTGTATTGATGTGCGTTGGGCCTTTACCGCTGGCAATCACGCCATCATGACAACTGGCACATGTACCAATTACCTGCGAGTGATCAACATTCGATGACGCAACTGGATTCCACGAGGTCGTATTAAGATGGCAGGCTTCGCAAATGTCCGTGGCATTAATATGTGATGCATGCTTTCCAGTTGCCTGGATACCATCGTGACAGGAACTACAGGCCTGACCCGCAACGGTACTGTGGTCAAAGCTGACCAACCATGTATTTGTTGTATGACACACATCACAGGGTTCGAGCGTCGTGACGTGTGTAGGCCCCTTGCCTCTGGCTATCGTTCCATTGTGGCAACTTTCACAGGTACCTATAACCTGGCTATGATCCACATCACTTGGCGCCAATGGCGCAAAACCAGCAGGGGGAATGCCATGACAGGCATCGCATTGATCTGTTGTAGTTATATGACTTGCAGGTTTGCCCACTGCAACAACATTGTTGTGGCAACTCACACAACTGCCCGTCAACTGGGTATGATCGACCAATACAGTCGGTGACCAGGCCGTCACAGTGTGACAGGCAAAACAATCATTACTAGATGCGATATGATTTGGCGGTTTACCTTGCGCAACAATATTGTTGTGGCACGATTCGCACGCTCCTATCACCTGGGAATGATCAACACCAAGTAACAGGGTCCAGGGTGTCGGTCCTGGTGCGTGACACGCTTCACACGCATCGGTTGTATCAATATGATTTGCTGGTTTGCCACCTGCAGTCACTCTGTCATGGCAACTGGCACAGGAGCCTATAACTTCATTGTGATCCACCGCTGATGACTGCACCGGTGCCCATCCTGCAGGATAAGATTCATGGCAGGACGCACAATTGTCCGTGCTATTAATATGAGTAGGATTTTTACCGCTTGCAGATATACCATTATGACAGGTATAACAACTGCCCGGTGGAAAAGACGAGTGGTCTGGCGCACCACTAACAACCCATGTGTTAACGTTATGACAAAGATCACACTCTGCAGTGGTCGGTAGATGGTCTGGACCCTTACCTGTCGCGGTAACACCATCATGACAACCGGAACACGGAGTGCCTGCTATAACGCTGTGATCCATCAATCCCGCTGATGCATCCAGAAAGTTCACCGACGTATGACAAACGTTACAATCATCCGTTACTGGAATATGGGTGGATGACACACCAGCCGCAAAAACCCCGTCATGACAATTTGCACATTCTTTTGGCAACGCATCAAAAACGCCACCAACATGACAGCCCTCGCAATCAAGAATTGCATGAGATCCATCAAGTGGAAATCCCGTCGTTAAGTGGTCAAAGGATTCAATATCAACGACTTCATCATCGATGAAAGGCGCTGAAAAAGTAGAAAAGGAAAATGTGAAAAGAACTAAAAATGAAAAACGAGCAAAACCATTAGCCCAACTACGACCTGGTATTTTACTACACATTGACGCAATAATTTTACTTGCCGTCACCTTCAAACTACACTCCCCGCCCTACAACGCGAGTTGAAAGTACTCGGCTTTAAACGCACTACCGCAAATGCAGCAACTGCGTTCCTCAATCCAACCGAATTGACATTTAGCCAGGTCTTTTATTTTTATTGACCCGCCGCTAAAGATTTGATTGAAATTGAGAAGCCCCCTAAATGCTCCCTTGCCTGCGCCAGCTCGACTAGACTCGAATCCTTGTCTAGATTAAACCTGCGCTATTGCTACTGGACTCTTAGAATTTGTTCTTAAGCCTAATAGCAAAGTAGCTACACATTTACCTACGTGGTAGCTACCTGAATACTTCAGTCCGGTTCAATTTACGGTTACGAAAAGTTAACCTGGTAGATGAATCAGACACTGAAAAAGTGCTTAGAATTTAATCGCCTATAAGTTCCTCAAGCTTTCAAACCTCAAACACTATCTACTTATATAACATAAGAAAAGTCGTTTTCCTAACGGTTTTTACGGATTGATATTTCAAACCAACTAAAGGATTAATTTATCTATGAATCTATTACACCCACTTTGCCCATACATCGGTTAAGGCTTTTCAACCGTTTAACAATGATGGTATTGCCGGGAATTTACTCGGCGAGGTTGATGATATTAGACGCTGTGAGTAAAGCTGAAGGGACTTTCATTTATGACAGGCTGGAAATAGACCCGTCGAAGCGTGATAAGCTGGCTTTAAGTACTCTTGAATTGGCGCATGATATTCAGATAGTCGATGAGAAC
>NZ_CDLKIE010000077.1:0-7485 GCF_975902315.1 Kaarinaea lacus
GAGCCTAAGGGCAGAATTGCGATTCCATTCAGAACCGCCGCATATGCTTTAATTTCACCGAGAAAATTGACGCCCTCAACACCGGTGAAATTAAAGCATATGCGGCGGTTCTGAATGGAATCGCAATTCTGCCCTTAGGCTCGCTTTTTGAGCTCTATGGAAAAGCAGGTGTTTCAAAATGGAAAGTAGAAGCTGAATTAAATAGCCAAAATATTGGCTCTAATGACGACATTGATCCGGTTTATTCGCTGGGCTTTGGATACCACATTGATTATGATTCTACGATTCGACTCGAATACGAAATCTCCGACTATGACGACACAACATTCAGCGTCATATCCTTCGGCTTCCAGCATAATTTTTAGCATTCTTCACTGTAAATATTCTGCCATTGCGCTGCTTCATGAAACCAGGCAATGTCAATAACCATATTTTTCCCACGCTGACTTACACTAAAGTAAGTTACTTAATCAAACACAAGTCGCTCAGCAAGCGCAATTCACTGTTGCGTATACGCTTTCCGTACCTGTAATCCGGCAGAGTACCTGGATAGATTCTAATAATTGTACGAAACGGCTTCACGATTGAGATGCTTCCATCAAAGATATTCGATTTATATCCGTTAATCACAGGTAAGTTTGAGAGAAATTTAAAACCTTCATGAAAATTCTCACTTTGATTATTGCGCCAACTTTTTTTTGGGCCGCCTATCACTACTATAAAGACAGGCATCAACCGGAGCCCATCGCAAACCTGTTACTCACTTATGGTTTAGGAATTGCGGCAGGTTATCTTGGATTACACGCTTATGTGTCACTGGAACTAGTTGGTCTACGCTTTAACGCTTATGAGCTGGCCGAAAACAATCGGTTGGGATTATTTTTCTATTCAATTTTTGTTATCGGAGTCATTGAAGAAGTTGTCAAGTTTATACCATTCTGGTTAATAGGTATGCGACTTCATCATTTTGATGAGCCAATAGATGGAATTATCTATGCATCATTTGTGGCATTGGGCTTTGCGACCTATGAGAACTTCTATTACCTACCTCATTTACAGGGCACAGAACTTGTCGCACGAGCCATTACTTCACCATTGATACATGTTATGTTTGCCTCGATTTGGGGCTACACATGCAGTCGTGCTCAAATGCGTAATCGTCCACTGATTCCAGCCGCCATTTCGGGACTCGCAATAGCTATTACTGCCCATGGACTTTATGATTTTATTACCATTGGCCTTTCGGAATGGCTGCGGATTTTTCCGCCGGTTATTATACTAAGTATCTGGATTTGGCGTATGCGTGTTATTCGCAGGCTACAAAAGCATCATTTAGAAACAATAAAAAAATCAGAATAGATAAGAAATAGCGATCGGATGCGAAAAAGGGAATAACACCCAGGTTCCAGTAGCAAGTTGTTGTTAACTTTTCATATATTGATACGTCGTTGAAGGAAGTGACTAAAGCTATTTCTTAATAAAAGAAACACAGTCAGAGAACATTATTGGTCAATAACCAAAGCTAGCTCTCTGACTATTTATTCAAATTTATCAGAAATCAAACATGCCTTGTAAAATCACTACAGTGTGAATTCCTTATCAACTGTCTAAAGTCATCATTTTTGATATGCACCAGGTTTTGATGGTCTCCTGCTTCGAGATACAGATCATCGCGATTCAATAGTTTGTTATCGACAATCATATCAATGGCATACGCATCACCGATTGGAGGAATTGCACCAATTTCACAATCAGTGAAAATGCTTGCCAATTCTGCTTCTGGAACCAGTTCTAAATGACGATGAAATTTAGAAGCCAGGTCACTCAACTGTACGTGATAGGTCGATGGCACTACCGCCAATACATAATCCTGATCATCTTTCAGCAGTACACTTTTTACTAAATTATCACCTGGCACATGGGCAGCCTGAGCCGTTTCCATGCTGGTATCTGTGGGAGTATGAGTCACCAGATCATAACTTATGCCAAGTTCCTCAAGATACTCCTGTAATGTGATTGCAATAGCCATGACAATCCCTCCTCTTATCAGTAGCTAAAACGTATAAAATAAGAATTCATATTGAAAATATAGTTCAGGAAATGAATTTGGTAAGCTTAGTGAATGGATGTCGGTCAACGCGTTAACCTGGATCAAAGAGCGATCGATAATTCTATAAAACTTTTATATACATGTTAAAAATGGAATTATTACCACTCTGCCATAGAGAACCAGGCTTCTACTGAGTGTTAAATTTCAGATATTTTCTAATTTAGCAATAGATTCAGGCTGTTTTATTCTAAAATCAGTACACAGCTAATAAATACCTAATCTCCTGAATACGTCGCTTTAATTATTTACCTGTTAGCAACAACGCTTTTCCAATGGGTCTATAGGTCTAGTTGTGAAATGCCAAATATTGCCTCTTGAATACTTTTTTTCACAGAGCCTTCATTGGCATGGGTATATCGATTTGCACCACCCAGGTTATCACGCACTCTTACCGAAACCTCATGTGCGGTTCGTTTTTGATACACTGACCGCCTGGGCTCGCGCTTCATTAAAACCCAGTTCATAGGCACAACAGTAGTTATTTTCGCAGTTGTTGTACCTACTATATTGGAGTTAAACACTATCACTTCCAATATATAGTCTGCTTCCTGCTCGGATGCCAACTTCTTAAACAAGCCACTTTGTACAATAGATGTTTTTATTACATTGGTAAGCTTTTCATGGTCGACATCATCCTTCCTGCCTCTGGCAGAACTGAGCCCCATCTGTCCTTTTACACTTAATGACACCGAGTACGGGTGACGATTAACAACATTAAACTCCGTAGGCATCATGTTTTCCACTTTGACGTTCCTTGAACAGGAAAATAATGTGGTTATTAATACAAGGTGAATCGCGAGTAAGGTGATCAAGGAGATGATTGGTGATTTTTTCATTGCTACTCTGCTCTGCATTCAGTGAGTTACGAATTTTTGTAAAGCTATATAGCTTACCTGTCTTTCGACATTTATTTATACAATCCCAGGTCGCCTGATTTTTCGGGCAAGTCTCCAGCCCACAATGATTACCAGGATCATCATTGCCATCACCAGCAAATAAAACTGCGTATAGGTTAAAGTAGGCCGAACGACTGCTACCACCATATTGTCGTCATTCAAATAAGCCGTGGTCGCGTCACGAATTGCATCGATTGATACCTTTTCGATATGATCTTCGTAGTTTTCAAACTTACCATAACGTTTGATATCTTCGATAGTTAACGCATAGTACTCTGAAAAAGATGCATTGGATTCATAGCCCCGGGCCGAATTGAGCAGAATTTTTTGCTTTACGTCTTCCAGGCGCTTCTCATCAAGTTTCCCCTGTTGGTATTCAGCAATGGCTTGCCTGATCAATTCAATGTTTTGTTCGACATCATCCAGATCCGAATCCGTTTCCAGAACGAATGCCCCAAAGTCATTATATAAATAAGTGTAGGCGCTGGGTGCATATGCCATCCCTTTTTCAACACGTAGTTGATTATATAATTCAGTTTGAAAATACGACTCCAGCACATCCAGCGAATAATAATGCGATGAATAAAGACCACTGGTACGGTAAATAAAATAAATCGTCGCCTCAGAACCTACCAGTGGTTGCCAACGTCCCTCGATAATATCAGTGACAGGTTTAAATGATACGGGGACGGGGCGTGGTTTGATACTGTCACGGGATTCTTTGGGCATTGTACCAAATGTCTGCTCAATAAGCTGTTTTGCTGTTGATCGCTCAAAATCACCAACTACTGCAAGGGTCATATTCGCTGCAATATAGTAGTCTCGATAAGCTTTCAGCACGTCTTTCCGTGTTATTAATGTTGTTTCGTCCAGGCCCAGGCATTGATATTCCATCCCTGGAAAAACCAGGTTTATCGCCCTGGCTGCCGCCGGTTGTATGATTTCGTTTTGATAAAGCCACTCTCGCAGTCTGGAAGGCTTACCACCGTTTTCCCGAAACACAATTTTACGTGATTTCTCGACATTTTCCTCAGTAATTGTGGAATCTACAATAATCTCATGCAGGGTTTTTATTCCCGTATCCAGGTGCTTACTGAATATTTGCAGAGAATAAAGTGTATAGTCACTCGCGGTTTCTGCATTCCACGAACCACCATGGGATTCAATCAAATGATCCAATTCGGCCTCGCTATGCGCGGAAGTGCCGGTAAACAACAAGTGTTCAAGAAAGTGAGCTGTCTCACGCTTACCACAGGGAAAGTTCAGGTGACCAATATCTACGTTCAGTTCAATAGCTACATTGCGTGCACCATGGCGGGGTTTTAGTACGACATGCAGACCATTTTCCAGAACATAGTGATCCACATCATAAAACCCAGGCTGGGAATATTCACTGGTCAAAGCTGACGGGCTATTTACACTCATTACAAATAGCAAAACAGGTATAATAGTATGTCTAATTACAATCATATTGCTCATAGTACCTGATAGAACTAAAAAGATCATTCTGTCAAAGTACCATTAAATAACGACGGCTGGAAAAATAAGGAAGGAATAGTCAGGATAAATGGCACATAGCCTACCTGGCTGGCAACAGTCATCGCAAAAAGCGAAATGATTCTGATCTACTTCAAGAGCACTCTGGCCGCGGCTACATCATCTGGATTATCGAAAGGGCTGGGACTAACAGAACTTGTTCGCCTGCCTGGGATTTTTAAAGCTGATGCTGCAATACTTCTGTTTTCAGTTGATTGGGCAATTTGTGTATTGTTGGCTCTAGTATCGCTAACCACCCACATCACAAGCGTTATAATTAATGATGTTGCGATACTGGCACTCATTGCAATTTGCATAGCTGATTTGCTGGTCCTACTTGCATAATCATCAAAGGAACCATTATTAAAGTAACTATCATGTTCAGAATTAACCTGACAATTCGGGACACTTAGAACAGGATAGGTTTTGCGTGCCAGCTTGCGTTTATCCACTCCAGTGTTTCTTTGGACGTCCTGGCATTGCTGGCTGTTATCTTCCAAATTTATCATCGAATCTGGAAGAATTCTTTCCAGAAAGGCATTCGTGCCCCGCCTGCTTTTCACTGGTCCTGGAATTTTGCGAGACGCAGAGCAATGAGCGCGCTCGGAAGAATCCTGCTGCTTGCCACCTGCATCTTGCCCCTGATCGTTGATCTCATCCAGGCACGCCTCAAATGCGCTTTGAACATCAATCATTGAGATAGCCCCAGGATCATTTACATCAGAGAGTGGGTCATTACCGGGAGTATTGGATATTTCGCTTGCGCTTCCCTGGTGTTCTGTTATTAATTGTGAAGTCTTTTCTGATTTTCTTTCTGCAACAGGCTGATCTCTATATTCCCGGGAATTACCGTAACTATTCAAGTTAACCACATTTTTTGGCCTCGCGATATCAGATCCACTTACCTCTAACCTGTGAAGTTGTTCTTCCTGCTGAAAAATTCGAACTAAATTAGCGTCAATTTTATGGGTGTCTTCGAGAAAACCCTGAAGAAACACGCGATGGCACAATAAGTTAATGTGCCAGGGAATACCTTCTGAAATTTCGTATATCAGTTTATAGGCAGAATCTGTGATTTCCGGATCACCCAGCCAACCAGCTTCTATTAAACGGTGTTCAATATAATGGCGAACATCATGCGCTGCTAAGGTGTCCAGCTGAATCGTCGTTTGCTCTAATAGCAAATCGTTTGATTTTTGTTGAATGAGTTTATCCCATATTGAATTTTCTCCAAATAAAAAGCACTGTACTGGCGCAACTCCCTGGTTTTTTAAATTGCATAACTGAATTAGTTTTTCCAGGGAATTAACTGTTAAGCTTTCAGCATTATCTATCAATACTATAAACCTCATTCCATCACCGGCTTTTAAGACCACCTGTTGCTGGATTTTCCCAAGCAAAGCTTCCTTTGACCAAAGCGCATCACCAACAAAACCCATATTCACAACACCAAAAGCGGCGGCAATAGAATCCAGAATATTGTTTGCCCGCAAACCAGTCAGCGGAATTTGTGCGACCACAGTAGTTTTCGAATCCAGTTCTTTAACAAACTTTGTCATTAACTCAGTCTTGCCGGTACCAGCAAGACCAGTAACCGTCGTAATACGGGTATCGCTATCTAAAACCTGTCGCAGTTTAACCAAGCCACATCGATGCGTACTACTGTCGTAGAAAAATGCCGGGTCTGGCGCGAGTTGAAATGGTGACGCACGTAATTTATAGAATGTCTCGTACACTCAATACTGTCCCTGTAAATTGAATGTCTGTCAGTAGTAAGCGCGTATACCGGGAAGGTAAAAATCACTGCTCGCGTACTGCTTAACGTTTTTGAATTTTGAGTTGAATGTATGTGTTGATCAATCAACCACGTGTCGTCAAATAAAGCATGTACATATATTGAATCGTACGTATGATTATAAATTTTAACATCAGTTACGTAAGTATCAAGGAATTACAGATTTTTCGGCAAGTTATGATAAATTTGATTAATTTTTGTCAACGGTAACAGGCACTTTGTCAGAGGAAAACCTACGCAGTTGTAGTAATAACACTGATGACAGCAATGTGTTTTTGAAAATCGTCAGCTAATGAAAACATCAGGAAGATCCACAGTAGCTAATTAATAATGCGAAAAGAACTAATCCCCCTCGTTCTTATTATCAGCAGGCTTCTCTTCCACCGCTATTTTGGACTGAGCAGGTAAATCCCGGACATGGATATCACGCTGTGGGAATGGAATTTCAACACCGTTCTCACGAAACGCCGCGTCGATCGCAAAATTTATATCACTAATCGTCGACAAACGTTTATCGATATTTTTAATATAGCAACGCAACTCAAAATTCAAAGAACTATCCCCAAAGCCAAGAAAAATCACTTTTGGTTCTGGGTCTAACTTTCCACCGACAACAACTTGTGGATGTTCATTGGCAATTTTCAACAAAATATCTTTCACCCTGGCAGTATCAGTGCCATATGCCACGCCGATTGGCACTTTGATACGACCGCGCATGTCATGTAACATCAAATTGGTGACATTTCCTGAAATCAATTCAGAATTCGGTACAATAATGTCTGCTCTATCAAATGTCTGAATTTGAGTGGAACGAATACTGATTTTTTTTACATAGCCCTCAACCGCTCCTACCACCACCCAGTCACCGGTTTTCACTGGACGCTCAAATAATAAAATCAATCCTGATATGAAATTATTAACAATGTTTTGTAACCCAAAACCAATACCAACAGATAACGCACCGGCAATTATTGCCAACTTGGAAAAATCCATGCCGGCAACACTTAACGCAAGAATAACGGCAATTGCTATACCCACGTAACCGGAAATGGCCACCATCGATTCCCGTGCGCCACGCTCGATTGAGGTCCTGGCAAGCCAACGTTGATCCAGGCGCTTACGGAACCAACCGTTAATAGTCAACAACA
>NZ_CDLKIE010000078.1:0-4480 GCF_975902315.1 Kaarinaea lacus
GTGTAGTGTCAATAGGAAATGGTGCTGGTAAATCAACGTATACCAAAAACTGGTTGCGATCAGTACTGGGCCCAAAGAACTCGCGCACCATGTTGGAAGCTAAAAATCCACCCAGCACCATGGCACCCGCTGCGCCTAACAATACCAGAACGCGCAGGCGCAACAGTTTTTCAAGCAACCCACGATAAAAGCGATAAAAGGCACCGTTATAAGCGTCCAATTCAGATTCCTTACTGGTAGCCGCTTTTGCTGATGGCTTCACCTTCATAAACCAGAAGCACATCGCAGGTGTCACGTACATCGACAAAAACCAGGAAGAAAGCAGCAGCAGAATAACAACCATAGGCAAAGAGAATGCATACTCACCGGTTTGGCCATCCATTAACAGCATGGGCATAAAAGCAAGAATGGTTGTTAGCGAGGATGTGAGTAAAGGTATTGATAGATTGCGGCCAGTCTCGATACAGGCCTGCTTTCGGTCATCGCCACGCTCCAGGCGACTGCGGATTTCTTCCGCGATAACAATACCGTTATCAACCAACATACCCAAAGCAATTATCGACGAAGCAATGGATACACGCTCAAACTCAATACCAAAAAATGGCATGAGAATAATACCCAGCAGCATGGTCATGGGTACAAAGGTGCCAACAATGAGACCGGTTCGCACACCAAGAAAGATCATGACCACTATCAACACAATCACAATGGTCTGGTAGACATTGTTAAGACCACCGCTCACCGCGGCTTCTACCAGGTCCGGCTGAAAGGTTGCAAACTCCAGTACGTAGCCAATGGGTAACTGTGATTCCAGTTGCTTTATTTTACTGACCAGTTGTTCGCCGAAGACGACCGAATTAACACCAGGAGTAATGGACACACTGAGCACGACGGCGCGTTTACCCTTGAAGTAAGCAATATCCCGTGGCGGATCGGCATAGGCACGCTCCACCGTGACTATATCTCTGAGGCGAATAGTTTGTTGAGAGCCTGGAATCCTGAACTCAACATTTTCAATATCCTCGACACTGCGGAAGTTGCCCGTAGGATTTACGATAACATTTTGTTCGGACGCATCCACTCGTCCACCGGGTAACACAACGTTCTGTTGTACCAGGGTATTCACCAGTTCACCGGCTGTAATACCAAATTGTGCCAGGCGGGTTGCTGAAAACTTTAGAAATACCTGCTCCTCATGTACACCATGCAGCTGAACCTTGCGTATACCAGGGAGCTCGTATAAACGATCGCGCAGGTCGCGGGCCACGATGCGCATCTCGGACATGGAAAAGCCCTCGCTCCATAATGCAACCGACGCGACGGCAGTAAGGCCAAACTCATCGTTAACAAATGGCCCGATAGTTCCCGATGGAAGATGCGGCTTTACATCGGACATCCTGTTGCGTACTTTCTGCCAGACAAGATCCAGGTCGTCGAACTCATCCCGGGTTTCGGCATGAATAATAGTAACGCCTTGCCTGGAGTCGGACCAGATATCAGCAAGTTCCGGTAAACTGCGTAATTCTGCTTCGAGTCTTCGAGTAACTAACTCTTCCATGTCCTCCGGCGACATTCCGGGAAAAAAAGCGGTTACAACCACTTCACGAATAACAATGGGCGGATCTTCCTGACGCGGAAAAGAAAAAAACTGCACCAGACCAATAATGATAATTGAAGCAATGACGACTATCGTCAGCCGATTACTATCCAGTGAAAAGCGCGTAATAGTAGACATGATCGTGACGCCCGCTTACTGTTCCATTAAGCGAACTTTCTGGCCATCGCGAAGAAAGCTCACTCCAGCCACGGCTATAATATCACCAGCATTTAACCCGCTTTCGACAATAATATTGTTATCGCGAATACTTCCATGTTCGATGGCGGTCATCTTTACGGTTGAAGTCTCGGCATTAAAAACATAAACATAACTCTTTGATTCAGCGCCCCGCGGTACCAGTGCCTGGACGGGTATTAAGTAAGCCATATCACCTTCTTCACTGCCAAGCATTAAGCTAACTTCGGTAGTAAGACCCGGCCGTATTCTTGAATCGCTATCGAGAATAGTAAGTTTAACGGGAAACGCATTAGCCGCTCCGGCAGTACTACTAATTTCTGATACTACGCCTTTAACCGCCTGCCCTTGAACGGCAGGAAAACTGACTTCTCCTGGTTGGCCCAGGTAAATTAGTTTGATTTCAGATTCGGGAATGCTAATCGCCGCCTCCATAGCACCTTCAACATGCACGTCAAACAGCTTTTGCCCACGATTCACTTCCTGGAATGCATCGACATGTCGTTGTGCCACCACTGCATCAAACGGTGCTCGCAATACGGTTCTGTCCAGATCACGCCTTGCCAAATTAAGTCGCGATTGTGCATAACTGAGATTCTTGCGTGCTGCATCCTGATTGGCTTGTGCCTGATCCAGCATTTGCTGGCTTACTAACCCCTGGCCTCGTGAAGCAACATCCTGTAGTCGTGCCACTTCCCTTCTAGCATCTTCAAGTTCAACATTGGCACGACCCACGTTCGCTTCGGCGGCTTCTACATTTAAGCGAAAGGTTTTATCATCTAATCGGGCCAGCACCTGTCCTTTGGAAATCTTTTGACCCACATCCACATTCACTTCACGCACATTACCCGATACTTCAAAACTTAAACTGGAAGTGGTGGCTGCTTCAACGACACCTGAGAATCGACGCACTTTACCTGATGCCGGTTCAGTGACAGTAATTGTTCGGATAGATCGTATGGTTTCGGTGGGAGGTGGGGGTTCTTCGCCACATGCAATTAACGTTGAAACGAGAACAAGTAACAATGATTGCTTAAATCGCGGCTTAAAGCATGATATTGGCATAATCACAACTCCCCTGTTGTTGCTTATTCTACTTTTTACCAGCAAATCCTGTTCTAAGAATATGACTAATTATTGCACTTCATCCTGGGGTATAAATTGATCCAAATTAGGTTTTTGTTCATATTTTTGTTAACCAAGTTTTTTTTCGTTAATGAGTGGAGTATGTAGCGGACTCAGAGAAATACCCGTTGCCATTGCTCAGCAGTCAGTAATTCCTGCATTGCTTGCCGCACTCGGACAATTTCCTTTAACGTCTGAGACCGCGCGCTATCCAAAGGTGACAATTGCTCAATGAGCCCGTTCGCCGATGATTCCCATTTAACAGACTCTGCACGATATTTATCTATGGTCGCTGCTGCTGAATCCTGATATTGAGACATCAACTGTTGCAATTCTTCCGTGAGCTTGATTACTTTTTCCAGGGTGTCTTCGTCTTTGATTTGATCCTTGCAACGCTCGCGCAACGCTGCTGGATTCAGGAAGCTCACTTCATCCGGTCTCGAGCCAGACAGAAAGTTTATGGTTGCGAGGGTGGCAAGTACTGGCATTAATCAGGCTTCCGGTAATGTATAAGAGACAAGCGCTTTACTTGTCTGGTTCAGCACCTGAACAAGTTTGGTCCACTCTTCCTGTGACACAGCAGCGTGAAGTTCATCCTGCAGCTGCAGCAAATCGTTGCGCAACCATTTACGACGCCTGGCGTGCGCTTCGATCAACTGTGTGATTTGTGTTTCAGTGACTTCATACTCACGGAGTAAACTATCAAAACTGGAGACAAACTCCCGGTGTTCGGCAACCAGGTCACGCGCACGAATTTCGATTCGCTCTGCGATGGAAACCAGCACCAGGCGTTTACTTTCTGATGTACTTCCTTCTAACAATGCTCTTAATTCGCGCAGCGGTGCGTCCAGTTCCGATTCTCGTGTGAAACTTGCACAACCGCTCACTACTAACAGCGAGGCGAAAACAAGCTTAAGCGACTGTCTCCGACTGAACACCGTCATATTTTCTGTCGTCGTTTCATCGCACTCATCCCTACAACTTATGATTCCACGCAAATATTGATTTCCTTGATAACATTAAACCAGTCAGGCCAATTGTATCAGGCTTTCGATTGAAAACTATATTTGAATGTCTGTTGGACAGGGGTAATGTCACCGCCCGAATACTTAATTAACCCATGCTCAGTGGCCTGTTCGATACTCAGGTCTCCGCTTAACATGGCACGCAACGCCGCATGGTGAGTGAGCACAACAACCGTGCCGGCAACTGGACCATTGGTATGGTAGTTAGCCTGTACACCATCCGCTGTCACATGAAACTGCGACCACAAACCTGGCCCTACTAGCACCAGTGAAAAGGGTATGGAGTCATTCGCTGAATTTCCCACTCGTCCGTCGTTCAACCGTGCTTGCAGTCGTTGGAGATCCGCCAGCATCTCCTGCAAGCGAATTATATTGGGCAGGGAGCGAGAAGACTGAGCCATTTCAGGCAGCAGACCTTCACGCCTCGCTTTTGCAACGGCAACAGCAACGTCAAGTGATCCGGGATAGCTCACCGAAAAGCCGCCATTAACAGTTGGCTCAAGACCGCAGCTATAAGCAGCCAATGGGTAACTCAACA
>NZ_CDLKIE010000079.1:0-3494 GCF_975902315.1 Kaarinaea lacus
ATGTCGACAGGGCGAGCACACCTGGTTGACAAAGTTGGAATATTTACGCCGAAACGTATTGATGTTGATGAATTGAAAGCCGGTGAAGTGGGCTGTGTAATCTCTGGCATCAAGGATATCGATGGAGTGCCGGTGGGTGATACCTTAACCAGTGTAGATAATCCAGCAGAGAATCCTTTGCCAGGATTTAAGCCAGTCCAGCCACAGGTGTTTGCAGGTTTATTTCCCATTAGTTCCGATGATTATGAAGATTTGCGTGATGCCCTGGCCAAGTTGCGTTTAAATGATGCGGCATTGTTTTATGAGCCTGAAACATCAACTGCGTTAGGTCTGGGGTTTCGCTGTGGATTTCTTGGTATGTTGCACATGGAAATCATTCAGGAACGACTGGAACGGGAATACAATCTCGAGCTAATTACCACAGCGCCGACAGTGGTATATGAGGTCGTTACTACTGGGGGGGTGGTTGAAAGCGTTGATAATCCATCCAAACTGCCTGAGCAAGGACGCATTAGTGAAATGCGCGAACCTATTATTCTTGCTAATATACTGCTGCCGCAAGAATATCTGGGCAATGTAATTGGCTTGTGCGAAGAAAAGCGCGGTGTACAAAAAAAATTACTATATTTAGGTAGCCAGGTTTCTCTGGAATACGAACTTCCGATGAATGAAGTCGTATTGGACTTTTTTGATCGTTTAAAGTCGGTCAGTCGTGGTTATGCATCACTGGATTATCATTTTTTGCGTTTTCAACCATCAGATCTTGTGAAGCTGGATATTCTTATCAATGGTGATCGTGTTGATGCATTGTCCGTTATCGTGCATCGAGATCAGTCTCAATATCGAGGCAGGGAACTGGCGGAAAAAATGCGAGAGCTTATTCCCCGGCAGATGTTTGAAGTTGCCATTCAGGCAGCAATTGGTTCGCACATTATTGCTCGCAGCAATGTTAAAGCACTGCGTAAAAACGTGACTGCGAAATGTTACGGTGGGGACGCCACTCGAAAACGCAAATTATTAGAAAAGCAGAAAGCCGGTAAAAAACGAATGAAGCAATTGGGGTCTGTGGAAATTCCACAGGAAGCATTTCTGGCAGTTTTAAAAGTGGGAAAGAAATAAATGCATTTTGATTTTCCAACGATAATGGTTTTGGCGGTACTGGTGACCGGAATAATCTGGGCGCTGGATTTATGGCTTTGGGCGCCAAAGCGAAAAGAGCAGGTATCGGGTTTATTAGATCAAGGTGGCGAGTTAACAGAAGAGCAGTTTGATCAGAAAAAGGAAGCGTTGTTAAAGGAGCCGGTAATTGTTGAGTATTCCCGCTCGCTGTTTCCGGTAATATTGATAGTGTTAATATTACGTTCATTTTTAATAGAACCGTTCCGAATTCCCTCTGGCTCTATGATGCCCACCTTATTGGATGGTGACTTTATCCTCGTAAACAAATTCACTTACGGTATTCGCTTGCCTGTTATTAACAAGAAGGTCATAGAGATTGGCGAGCCGCAACGGGGAGATGTCGCGGTGTTTCGCTATCCCAAAGATCCAACGGTGGATTATATTAAGCGTGTCATTGGATTGCCGGGCGACAAAATCGTGTACCGCAACAAAAAATTGTACGTAAACGGCGAATTTATGAGGTTAACTGATTTCGGCCGTTATGAAGCTGCTGGTGTCGGTATTACCATGGCCGGTGCCCAAATGCTGGAAGAAGATCTGCAGCAGGTGAAACATAATATTTTGATCGATCACGACCGGCCAGTACTTAATATGGAGTACACGGTTGGGGAAGGTGAGTATTTTGTAATGGGTGATAACCGTGATAACAGTAACGATAGTCGTTTTTGGGGTACTGTGCCGGAGCAGAACCTGGTAGGCAGGGCATTTATGATCTGGATGAATTGGGATAGCACCAACAATGGCGTTACCTGGAGCCGGATCGGACAGAGTATTGAATAAGAATCTTTAGATCGGTTTGCTTGTATCTACACGTAATATTTCAAAATCTTTCCAGTAATTCGTATGTCGAGGCAGAACTATATCTGTTATCTTTAAATTGGCTTTGGTTTTCCTGAATTAGTGACCAAATTCTGAAATATACAGAATTTATGGCCATGTTGGTTTATTTCGCTCATCCTATATGCTATATATTTCATGACCTTACGTAGAAAACTTAAGAGCTGGTAAACATTTGGATCTGGAGTGTTACATGAAGAATTATAATAAACAACGTGGCGTTACCATGGTAACGATGGCTGCAGGACTTGGTTTGCTGGCTTTTTTTGTGATGATCGCCATAACCATAGCGCCAGTCTATATTGAAAATTTTAGTGTTAGTTCGCATGTTTCCCGTCTTGAAAATGATTCCCGCATTAAGGAAATGACTAAAGAAGAAATACGGGAAACGCTGATGAAAAGGTTTGGCATCGATGACGTTAAAAATGTCGCCAGACAGGATATTTTTGTAAGAGATGTTTCGGGTGGTGGTTATAGCGTCGAAGTGGATTATGAAGTCAGAAAAAGTTTTATAGGTAATGTTGACCTGGTTATCTTTTTTACCGAAACGGCTGAAATTAACTAACTTTCACGCTATAGCTATAGTTGAATGGATTTTTTCTCGAATTGACAATTTAAGAGTGAGTACAAAAAAGAAAATTCAAACCAGGAAACCCTCATCTGTTGCAGACTCCACAAAGCAACTGACAGCAAAATCAGTCATCAACTCATCATTAAAAAATGGAATTGTCACCAAGCTGTGTAAAAAGCTTGAATATGACTTTGCCGATGAATCCCTGCTTATTGAAGCAATAACCCACCGCAGTAAACATTCGTTAAATAACGAACGACTGGAGTTCTTGGGTGATTCGGTGTTGGGTTATGTAATAGCTTCCGAGTTGTTCCAGCGATTTCCCGAGGCAAAGGAAGGCCAGTTAACACGTGGTCGTGCCGCTTTGGTTAAAGGGGAAACGTTGGCAGAATTGGCGTTAAGTATGGAATTGGGTGACTATCTTCAGTTGGGGCCTGGAGAGTTAAAAAGTGGTGGTCATCGTCGCAAATCCATTCTTGCCGACGCCATGGAGGCGATAATTGGCGCAATTTACCTGGATGGAGGGCTCGATGCTGCCCGGCAACATATTATTTCTATTTATTCGGATAAATTAAAAAGCCTGTCTTTAACCGCGGTTGGTAAAGATCCTAAAACCCAGTTACAGGAATATTTACAGGCCAGAAAACAGCCGTTACCAGAGTATGAAGTGGTAACCACTACTGGCAGTGATCATGATCAGGTTTTCGAGGTTTCCTGTACGATTAAATTAATCACAGATATTACAAAAGGTTCTGGCCGTAGTCGTCGGAAAGCGGAACAGGAAGCGGCCAGCAAGATGTTAAAGCTTTTAGAAAAATCAAAATAGAGTGAAATTTACAGAGATATATGGGCGATCACATTTCAGCTAACAAAGCATATTCTTGTGGATATGTTGCCATCGTAGGAC
>NZ_CDLKIE010000080.1:0-4351 GCF_975902315.1 Kaarinaea lacus
GGTGCGGCAAACATACTGGAAAAATTGCGTGAGCTGGATCCTACTGATCAGGTAGGGGGATCCGTGTTACAGCAGCTTGCAGATGCAATGCAGGAGAATGAATAAAGTTGGTGAATAGTAGTAATGAATAAAGAATGTAGTGACAATTTGCAACAGCGCTGGGAGCAAGTGCGCAGCCTGGGCGAATCCGTTTGTACGGCGTTATCGGATGAGGTTGAAAAAATTGGTCTATCAGAGAAAGCACTGACCACTGCACCCTGGGAGCGTGCCCGATTCGAATTGCAACGCGATCCAGCCAGCGGCCAAACCAGTCTGGTAGGTACCTGGCGAGATATGAATGGACACAAAGTGGGTAGCATAATATTTCATTGCGATGGCAGTTTTTTCGCAGAGTACGATGTCGTGGAACAGCACCCCTCCAACAAACGCTGGTTTGTAGAAGCGGTTAATGCCTGGGGAAAAGAAAATATTATTAAAGCTGAACCACGATTGTTACCTACAGAAGCTTAAAGTTATAAAAAAGTAGCACTTAACTACGCGGTATGGCAGACTCCTGGAAAATTTACGATTTACTTATTGAAAAGGCTCTGTCGGAAGCGTCAGATACAAATGTAAAACAGGTTAACCTGGGTGTAACCTGGACCCTGTGTCAAACCGGTTCGCAGCAGGGCGATTGTATTGGTTTGGCAATGAGCCCCGATCAGTCTTCTCGAACCTTGCCATGGTCTGGCACTTTAAGACATCGGCCGATTAATGAAATCATACCGTGGATTAAAAGCTGGAATCCGTTTGAAGCGGCCATTGGTCTGGCATCAATAAATTCGGTTATTAATTGTAACACCAATTCATTCTTAGCAAGCGCTGTTCCCATCGCTAAAAATACGTCTTCAAACCTGGCCGTATTTGAGCACTTCCTGCCGCAGTTGAAAAACAAAAAAGTGGTTGTGGTTGGCCGCTATCCCGGCCTGGAGCGCTATGAGTCATTACTGGACTTAACCGTGCTGGAAAGAAACCCGATAGAGGGTGACTTGCCTGATCCTGCCTGCGAATATGTACTTCCGGAAGCAGACTGGGTGTTTTTAACCGCTAATTCCATTGTTAACAAAACTTTTCCACGCCTGGCGGAGTTATCAAGAAACGCAGTAACCGTATTAATGGGGCCGTCGCTTCCCTGGCTGGAAGCGTGGAGAGAATATGGTATTGATTTTCTTGCCGGGGTGCAGGTTTCTGATTCAGAAATGCTACTCGATGTTGTTGCAGAAGGTGGCGGTGTGCGCATATTCGAGCAAGCAGTCCAGTACCATGTGCTGGATTTAAGTCAGAGCTGCATGCAGCAATTGAAAAACAGCATCGCGGACCTGGTTGCGCAGCGTGAGCAACTGAAATCAGAAATGGATGCGTGGTATATGCAAAACGCCGATAATAAACCTGGACGTTTTCCGAAGTGGGATATCCTGGCGCAAATTGACTGTCAGTTGTCGCTGCTGGATTTGCGATTTAAGCGTCAATGGGACGCACGGCAATCTGCCTGATATTTCGTGTTGTGCGAAAACTTACAATATAAGTATGTGCTGACCTGGGTGGTTGTTGACTTTCTTACATACCCTTCAGTAACAGTTTAAAGTAATTAAATAATCTATTTAATAACAACAGGTTAGAAATAGATATTTCACAGGATTTTGTGGCTTGGTTCCTGCTATTGAATATTTGGGTGATAGCAGGTTCATAGTTACGGTGGTTAAAAAATGTTGAATAAGCGGTATCAGTCTTTAGTCGTTTTCCTGTTTTTCTTCGGCATGGCGAGTCATTGCTTTGCAGAACAAATCAATATTGCAGTTGCAAGCAATGCGCTATCGGCATTAAAAGTCATTAGTTCTGAGTTCGAGAAGCAGACCGGCCATAGTGTGCAAATTAGTAGCGGTTCCACGGGAAAGTTGTATGCGCAAATTATTCACGGCGCACCGTATGATATTTTTCTTGCGGCCAATGAACGGGAGCCAAAGAAGTTGGAGCAATCCCACCTCATTGTACCAAATAGTCGCTTTACCTATGTTTTAGGAAAATTAGTGGCCTGGAGTTCTGATGCATCGTTGCTGAATGCAAATGACATCAATAGTGTATTGGTTTCCAGCGCTGTAAACCGGATAGCGGTTGCCAATCCTAAGACTGCGCCTTATGGTTTGGCAGCGCAACAAGCACTTCAGAAATTGGGGGTCTGGAATTCGCTGCAGGCAAAAATTATTCGGGGAGAAAACGTTTCCCAGACCTATCAGTTTGCAATGACCAGAAATGCACAAATTGGATTTGTGGCCAGGTCGCAAATCCACAACGAAATCAAAAGTACCAATGGCAGTTACTGGGAAGTACCAGAAGCATTGTATGCGTCTATCAGGCAGCAGGCCGTGTTGCTATTGCGCGCGCAACATAAAACTGCCGCCAGTGAGTTTATTGTATTTATTAAAAGCGACAAAGCAAAAGAGATACTGGTGAAGCAATTTGGCTACGGCGTTGAATCCCAGGGAATAAGTTAATGGAAGAGGTTACACTTAATACGCAACCCATCTGGCTGACCCTGCAGTTGGCCACCGTTACAGTGTTGGTGCTGCTAGTAGTCAGTACGCCTGTTGCGTGGTGGTTGGCACGGACAAAAAGTAAATTAAAAGTCCCTGTGGAAGCCGTTACTGCCTTACCGCTGGTATTGCCGCCAACAGTATTAGGTTTTTACTTGCTGATAATGATGGGTGCTAATAGTCCACTTGGGCAGTTTTGGGTTCAACTAACGGGTCAACCTCTATCATTTAGCTTTACCGGACTGGTTGTGGCTTCCTGTATTTATTCCTTACCTTTTGTTGTGCAGCCGCTCCAGGCTGCGTTTGAAAGCCTGGATCGTCTTACTGTTGAAGCTGCCTGGACATTGGGTGCGTCCAGGATGAAAACGTTTTTCACAGTAATATTGCCACAATCGCGCCGAGGCTTTCTGACTGCGATTGTATTGGGCTTTGCCCATACCATGGGTGAGTTTGGTGTCGTGTTAATGGTGGGCGGCAACATTCCCGGCCAGACGCAAGTGGTGTCCATTGCTATTTATGAGCATGTTGAAACCCTGGCGTATGGCGCAGCTCACGCCATGTCTGCGGGACTACTACTGTTTTCATTTGTCGTGTTGTTTCTCGTTTATGGTGTGAATCGTCGCTGGCATTTTGGAATGCAGCACTAAATTGATTCCGTTTAAAGACGAGAGTGTAAAAACCAGAGTTGTCTATGAAAAAGCTTAAAATAGATATAAAACTAATTCGTAAATCGTTTAATCTCGATGTGAAATTTAACGTACCGGATCAGGGCATTACTGCGTTATTAGGACCATCCGGTAGCGGTAAAAGTACGATCCTGAGAATCCTGGCCGGACTGGAACAACCACAATATGGCAGTATCGTTAATGGTGCTGATATCTGGTTTGACAGCGGCGGATGGAATGGTAAAAAAATATTTGAGACCCCGCAAAAACGTAAAGTGGGTGTTGTATTTCAGGACTATGCATTATTTTCACATCTTACGGTAGCGCAAAACATTGCTTATGGATTGCCGCGAGGATCTTCTAAAGACCCGGTAGAACACTGGTTGGAACGCTTGCATATTCAGGAATACCGCGATCGCTATCCTCATCAACTCTCTGGCGGACAACGGCAGCGGGTAGCTTTAGCTCGGGCCATGGTTACCGAGCCAGACCTGTTGCTGCTCGATGAGCCATTTTCAGCACTGGATATTAATCTACGCCAATATTTACGCGAAGAATTAAGATCCGTGATTGATGAAACGCGCTGTCCTGTGGTGATGGTCACTCATGATTTAACGGATGCCCGTTACATTGCCGACAGGGTGGGTGTGTTGGTTGATGGCCGCTTGCATAGTTATGGTGCAACAGCCGAAGTATTTGCAGATCCAAAAAGTTATGAAGCGGCTAAAATTTTAGGTTGGCAAAACTTCTTACCAATTCGGGAGTTTTATGGCAATTGTGTCAAAGGCGCATGGGGTAGTGTCGAACTGCCTGTTGATGGTTCTCCTGATGCTGAGTGGGTGGCTATTCGGTCCGAACATATTCGTTTTGGTAGACCAGACCAACCGAATAGCATAAATGCAGTGGTAGATAGCATGACTGATTTAGGGGCGGTGCGATTAATCCAGTGCCGATTGCCAGATGATACGCCTCTCTGTATACACTATGCCTGGGATAAACCAGTACCAACACCGGGAACAACGGTAGGGATACTGTTGCCTATGCAACATTTGCGTTTGCTGGGTAGAGGTCCAATGAATTGGAATGCTATCACACCATCAATTGTTAATCCGGCGA
>NZ_CDLKIE010000081.1:0-6519 GCF_975902315.1 Kaarinaea lacus
CCGATAGCTGGCAACAGGCTTTAGAAGCTGATCTCACATTACTGGCAGACTCCCGGCCAACGGCGGTGAACCTGTTTTGGGCGATAGAGTGCATGCGCGAGGTTATCGCTGCAGCAGGTGACAATCCACTGGAGCAGCTGGAGCAGGCCGCAAAGCGCATTCATCAGGATGACCTGGAAGCTAACCAGCGCATGGGGCAAGCCGGTGCCGAGCTTATTCAACCAGGCAGCTCGGTATTAACGCACTGTAATACGGGCTCTCTGGCCACCGGCGGATATGGCACTGCGTTGGGCGTCATCCGAAGCGCTTATTCGGCCAGGAAACTGGAGCAGGTATATGCTGATGAAACCCGGCCCTGGTTGCAGGGTTCCCGGTTAACGGCATGGGAGCTGACTCAGGATAACATTCCAGTGACCCTGTTAGCGGATGGTGCTGCTGCTTCTCTGATGCAGCAAGGTTTGGTGCAGTGGGTGATTGTCGGATCGGACCGTATTACTGCCAATGGTGATGTCGCCAATAAAATCGGTACTTATTCCCTGGCGGTAAATGCCCGGCATCACGGCGTCAAGTTCATGGTAGTGGCGCCAACTTCAACCGTTGATATGGCGCTCATGTCGGGTAAAGACATTCCCATTGAGCAACGAGATCCTGACGAAGTATTAATGCTTAACGGGCAAAGAATTAGCCCGCCGGGTGCTCAGGGCTGGAATCCGGCCTTTGATGTGACCCCGGCTGAGCTGGTTGACGTCATAGTGACCGAGCGCGGCGTGGTGAAATCGCCAAACGCTGAAAAGGTCGCGGCTATGATGAAAAACGCATCATAAAAATCCTTCAATTCATCTCAGGCTTTCATATATCCGTTCTCTGCGTTTTTTTATTAGATGCAGTGGGGACCACTAGTATGGTATGATTCGTCGGATAAATCGGCGCTGCATAAAAATATTGAGAACATAATTGGCCAACAATTAATCATTCTAGTTACTTTTACTGAGTAACTTTTGCTTTGCAACTTTTGTGTATTAAAGAGAAAAGAGCCCAGAGATAAAGCCCCAAGATGGTAGATTTCGCAAAAGAAGTTCTCCCGATCGATATTGAAGAGGAAATGAAGCAGTCGTACCTCGACTACGCCATGAGCGTTATCGTGGGACGCGCTTTACCGGATGTGCGTGATGGCATGAAGCCGGTACATCGGCGGGCCTTGTATGCCATGAGCGAATTAGGCAATGACTGGAACAAGCCCTATAAAAAATCTGCACGTATCGTCGGTGACGTTATTGGTAAATACCATCCGCATGGTGATACCGCGGTATACGACACTATTGTGCGCATGGCACAACCGTTTTCCTTGCGTTACATGCTGGTCGATGGTCAGGGTAACTTTGGCTCGGTGGATGGAGATGCCGCTGCCGCCATGCGTTACACCGAAGTGCGCATGTCCCGTATTGCCCACGAACTGCTGGCAGACATCGATAAAGAAACCGTCGATTTTATTCCCAACTACGACGAATCAGAAAAAGAACCCGCGGTATTTCCCGCGCGTATTCCTTCACTGCTAATTAACGGTGCTTCCGGTATCGCCGTGGGTATGGCGACCAATATACCGCCGCATAATCTGTCCGAAGTTATCAATGCCTGCGTGGCCTTTATCGATGATAATAACATCGATGTACGTGGCTTGATGGAACACATTCCCGGCCCCGACTTTCCTACGGCTGGCATCATAAATGGTACGGCGGGAATTCATTCGGCATATCGTACCGGCCGCGGCCGTATCTATGTGCGCGCCAAAACGGAAATTGAAGAATACGCAAAAGACAAACAACGCATTATCGTTACCGAGTTGCCGTACCAGGTTAACAAGGCGCGCTTAATCGAAAAGATTGCGGAGCTGGTTAAAGATAAGAAAATTGAAGGCGTATCTGAACTACGTGACGAATCCGATAAAGATGGCATGCGGATTGTGATCGAGTTACGTCGCGGTGAAGTGGCGGAAGTGCTACTCAACAATCTTTATAGTTTGACACAACTACAGTCCGTGTTCGGTATTAACATGGTGGCCCTGGTTGATGGGCAGCCACGGTTGCTGAACCTGCGGCAGGTTATTTCGGCATTCATTGATCATCGTAAAGAGGTTGTTACACGTCGCACGGTGTTCGAACTGCGTAAGGCCCGTGAACGTGCCCATACGCTGGAAGGTTTGGCCGTTGCTCTGGCCAACATTGATCCGATAATTGCTTTAATCAAGGCGGCAGCAAATCCGGCAGAAGCGAAAAAAGGCTTGCTGGAAAATACCTGGGAACCTGGCATTGTCGTGAAGATGTTGGAGCGCGCCGGTGCAGAAGCATCTCGTCCCGATGGTCTCGCTCCCGAGTTTGGTTTAAGCGACAAGGGTTATCGTTTGAGTGAAGCCCAGGCGCAGGCAATCCTGGATTTACGCTTACATCGCTTAACGGGACTCGAGCAGGAAAAAATCATCGATGAATATAAAGAACTGCTGGAAACCATTCGTGGTTTGCGCGAAATACTGGCCGATAGTGCGCGCTTGATGCAGGTCATTCGTGATGAACTGGTCGATGTTAAAGAGCGCTTTGGTGATGAGCGTCGCACAGAAATCAACGAAACTCACGTCGACCTTAGCATGGAAGACCTGATTAGCGAGGAAGATGTTGTTGTAACGCTGTCCCATGAAGGCTACGCAAAAGCACAACCCCTGACTGACTATCGCGCCCAACGTCGGGGTGGGCGAGGCAAAACAGCGACTACCACCAAAGATGAAGATTTCGTTGATAAGCTGTTTATTGCCAATACCCACGACACGATTTTGTGTTTCTCCAGTTTTGGTAAGGTGTACTGGAAGAAAGTTTTTGAATTACCGCAGGCGGGTCGAACCGCGCGCGGTAAACCCATCGTGAATTTGTTGCCTTTGAGTCCGGATGAACGGATTACAGCGGTGTTGCCTATTAAAGAATACAAAGAAGGCGAGTATATCTTCTTCGCCACATCGAACGGTACGGTTAAGAAAACCCCGTTAAAGGATTTTTCACGTCCTCGCGCCAGTGGCATTATCGCCATTGATTTACGTGAAGGTGACCAGCTGGTGGGTGTTGACCTTACCGATGGCAAACGTGACGTGATGTTGTTTAGCAGTGCGGGCAAGGTTATTCGTTTCAAGGAAAATAACGTACGACCCATGGGGCGCAACGCCAGCGGCGTGCGAGGCATTAAACTGGCAGACGATCAGAAAGTTATTTCATTGATCATCGCCGATGAAGAGGCTGCGGGCTCTGTGTTAACCGCCACTGCCAACGGGTTTGGAAAACGTACGGCACTTGAGAATTACCCGGTTCATGGTCGTGGTGGACAGGGTGTTGTTTCAATACAGGTCAATGAGCGCAATGGTGATGTCGTGGGCGCCGCGTTAGTGGGCGATGAGAATGAAATCATGCTGATTACCGACGGCGGCACGCTGGTGCGTACCCGTGTCGCCGAAATTTCCGTGCTAGGTCGTAACACCCAGGGTGTGCGTCTCATTGGGCTGAGTAAGGGTGAAAAACTGGCAGGCCTGGAGCCAATTGTCGATGAGCAGGCTGACGAAGAAGAAGCCGGATAATTACGCTGGAATATTACAGTAGTTTTTCGTTTTACTCTTTGCTGATTAGTAATGCTTTGCGATCTGTGTGCCACAATGTTGCTAGTCCTGGGTTTACAAATTCATATCACATATTAAAGGGGTTGTCAGATGACACGAGTCTATAATTTTAGTGCAGGTCCCGCCGCTATTCCCGAAGAAGTATTAATGCAAGCCAGAGAAGAGATGCTGGATTGGCAGGGGTCCGGTATGTCGGTTATGGAGATGAGTCATCGTGGCAAGGAATTCATGTCCATCGCTGAACAGGCAGAAGCTGATTTGCGCGAAGTGATGGATATTCCGGACAACTATAAAGTGTTGTTTCTGCAAGGTGGGGCGTCAGCGCAATTCGCCATGATTCCAATGAATCTCGCCGCTAACGGTAAGGCGGACTACATTAACACCGGTTCCTGGTCTAAAAAAGCCATCGCGGAAGCCAGGCGCATTACCAATGTTAATATTGCGGCTACCACGGAAGATACTAAATTTACTCGCGCACCCGAACAGGAAGAGCTGAAACTGGATTCAGGTGCAGCCTATGTTCACTACACGCCCAACGAAACCATTGGCGGTGTCGAATTCTCCTATGTGCCGGATACCGGTGATGTACCGCTCGTCGCCGATATGTCTTCAACGATTCTGTCCCGGCCCATCGACGTCAATCATTTTGGAATCATTTATGCGGGGGCACAGAAGAACATTGGCCCGGCTGGACTAACTGTTGTGATCATTCGTGAAGACCTGGCGGAAAAGGCAGAGGGTTTGCCTGCCATGTTTGATTACAAGACACATGTTGAAAGTGGCAGCATGTATAACACGCCACCCACTTATGGCTGGTACATGGCGGGCCTGGTGTTTCAATGGATTAAACGCAAAGGTGGATTGCAGGAAATGGCGGAAATCAATTCACGCAAAGCAGATAAACTCTATGCGGCGATTGATAATTCATCGTTTTATCAAAACCCCGTGCAGCCTGGTTCACGTTCCTGGATGAATGTTCCGTTTACCCTGGCAGATGCCGAACTGGATGCCACTTTTCTTGCCGAAGCGAAAGAAAATGGTTTGGTAACCTTGAAAGGCCACCGTTCTGTCGGCGGTATGCGCGCCAGTATTTACAATGCCATGCCTGAAGAAGGTGTGGATGCATTGATTGCATTCATGGCGGACTTTGAAAAGCGCAACGGCTAAGAAAGAAAACGCCCAGGCTTAACTATACTCGCTTATCGATATTTGATACCCAGTTACAAGCACAAAGTAGGGAATTAGCATGTTCAAGATTTTGACACTCAATAATATTTCCATAAAAGGTTTGGAGCGTTTGCCGCGCGACAAATATGAAATTGCTTCGGAAATTCAACATCCGGATGCGATTTTATTGCGTTCCTTCAAAATGCACGATATGGAGATACCATCCAGTTTAAAAGCTGTGGGCAGGGCAGGCGCAGGTGTCAATAATATTCCCGTAGACAAGATGAGCAAATTGGGAATACCCGTATTTAATGCGCCCGGCGCAAATGCCAATGCGGTGAAAGAGCTGGTCATAGCTGGTATGTTACTGGCTTCCCGTAATATTTGTCAGGCCTGGGATTTTTCAAAAAACCTGCAAGGCAGTGACGAAGAAATCAGTAAAGCGGTCGAAGCCGGTAAGAAAAACTTTGGTGGCTTTGAACTGCCGGGCCGAACGCTGGGCGTCGTTGGCCTGGGCGCTATCGGTCGTCGGGTTGCAAATTCTGCGGCTTCGCTAGGTATGAAGGTCATTGGTTATGATCCCGGTATCACGGTTGAAGGAGCCTGGAAATTGTCTTCTGCTGTGGAAAAAGCCAAAGGTATCGATGACCTGTTGTCCAAGGTGGATTATTTAACCTTTCATGTTCCCCTGATTGACGCGACGCGCAACATGATTAACGCTGAGCGATTGCGATTAATGAAAAAAAGCGCGGTGATATTGAATTTTGCCCGTGCCGGGATTGTGGACGATGAAGCGGTTTCGGCGGCTATCAAAGAAGGTAAGATTTACGCTTACGTCTGCGATTTTCCCACAAACTTGCTGAAGAATCACGAGCGCGTGATTACTTTACCGCACCTGGGTGCGTCGACGGCAGAAGCTGAAGATAATTGCGCAATTATGGTGGCGGAGCAGGTACGCGACTACCTGGAAAAAGGCAATATAGTGAACTCGGTGAATTTTCCTGAAGTGGTTATGCCGCACACCGATGGTTGTCGTATTGGTATCGTTAATACTAACGTACCCAATATGGTTGGTCAGATTTCAACGGCGATGGCCGATGCCGGTTTAAACATTATTGACATGTTAAACAAATCAAAAGGCGACCTGGCTTATACGTTAACCGATGTGAACCAACCGGTGCCTGAGAATGTCCTGAATGAAATTGCCAGGATTGAAGGGGTGTTAGCTGTCCGTACCTGTGAAGGATGGGTTGATTAAGCCTCTGAAGCCGCACTATTTTAGCAAGTTGCTCATATTCAAAATTTATAATGGCTGACGACAAAAAACTACAAACCCTGCGTGATCGCATTGATAAGCTGGATCAGCAAATCCAGGAATTGATCAATGAGCGTGGCGCTGTGGCTAAGGAAGTAGCCAAACTGAAAGAAGCTTCCGGAGAGGACGTGGCCTTTTACCGGCCCGAGCGGGAAGCGCAGGTACTGAGAGAAATACTGGCGCGTAACAAGGGTCCCATACCCGATGAGGAAATGGCGCGTTTGTTTCGCGAGATAATGTCCGCGTGCCTGGCGCTGGAAATGCCAATGTCGATTGCGTACCTGGGGCCCGAGGGAACCTTCACCCAGGCCGCTGCCTTAAAACACTTTGGTCACTCCGTTAGTACTGAACCACTGGGTACCATCGATGATGTGTTCCGTGAAGTGGA
>NZ_CDLKIE010000082.1:0-3498 GCF_975902315.1 Kaarinaea lacus
GCTTCTACCGGCAAATGAAAATTAGCTACGGTTTCCCAGCCTGTATTCCGGGCAGTGGCAAGCTTATCATCAGCGTTTCGTATGGCGGGGTAGTTTTCGTCCCAAAACTTTTTCAGTTCGGAAGGTGGGTCCGGTTTGAACCAGGATGCCTCGGATACAACAAGGTATCCCCCTGGTTTGACCAGGCGTTTCCACTGGGTTAGTGCGTTGTCGAAGCCCATGATGTATGCCGCGCCTTCACTCCAGACAAGGTCGAAGTAGTTGTCCGGGAAGGGAAGATTATTCATGTCTGCCTGTTGAGTATGAATACGTGTTACCAGGCCTTTTTCCTGAATAGTTTTGTTTAGTTGCTCGAGAAACTGAGGGAAAAGATCTGTTGCAGTAATATGCCCGGAAGTTGCGGATGCGAGTACCAGCGTCTGCGCGCCAGTACCGCAGCCGATGTCGAGAATTTGTGGTGCATCAGGCAGGTATTCACATAAGGCGAGCGCCTTTAATGTGGATTCTGCATTGCCGGGTCCCAATCGGGGTAAACCTTCATGAAGTTCCACTATTAATTCAATAAATCTTTGTTCTTCCATTGCGTGATTCTTAGAACAATGCTTAATCCAGGCTAGGGTATTTGTTGAATGAACTGTATTATTCTGTTCGCAACTTCCTGAGTAGTGCCGGGTGACATGATATGTCCTGCCAGAATATGGTGTTGCGGATCGCCGGTTTCGTCAATGGTTATTATCTCTTTTATGTTCGATGCAAATTTAGAGTAATTATCCTGAATGGCATCCGTACTAACAATGTTGTCATAGGGTGAGTAGATAATTAACACTGGTTGAAGAATTTTATTAAAGTCTTTTTCACGCGTGAGTTTGACCAGGCCCATCATGGGCAGTAATGCCTGGCTGGGGTATTGCGTTGTCCAGTATTGTTGCTGCAAATCATTGAGGGCTTCAAACTGGTAAACTGGTCCTTCGATCATTTGCAGTAAGGTATTTCCCCAGGGTAAAAGTAGTAGCTCCGACTCCCTTCGTTTAGGGCCAAAGTTAGGTGATACCAGAATCAGCGCAGCAATTGTGTTGCTCTGGTCATAGGTGGCGAGCCAGGTCGCCAGGGTGCCGCCCGTGGATGTGCCAATGAGTATCACTTTGTCACCCAGTCTTTTTCCTATCTCAAGGGCTTCAACAGCATCATTGAGAAAGGCGTTAACCGTTATATCTGCCATTGCTTCACTGCTGCGACCATGGCCGGTCAGCCGAGTATAAAACAGGTTTGCATCCAGAGATTTTGCGACAATGTCGCTTACCGGTGCAATTTCCTGGCGCGTGGCGGAGAAGCCATGTAAATAAACCATTGCAATGGGTGTTTTAGCGGGTGCTTCAGGATTGGCCCATACAACGGTTTTCTGGGTATTGGAACGAATATCATGGAAGCGGGATTCCCGGCTCTGAATATAGTCGTTGATATCGTTCGTCAGGCTGACAGGTGTAATCGTTTCGTCCAGCTCCACTTGTGGGCCAACGCTAAATCCCACGACTAAAATAATGAATCCCGAAAGCGTGAATTTATTGAAGAGTCGATTCATGTTGTTTGCTGGCTCGAATCTGTAATGGTGTTGTTAATTAAACCAAGCATCAATAAATAAAGCGTAACGGCATTGAGTAAATGCCAGACAAAGTGAGTGCCTGTAGGGATTATATCGCAAATGGATTGGTCCACGGTGCGAAAAGTCAGTGACACGGTAAACATAACCAGTGCGTACGCATAATAACGATATCCCGCCACTTTTAATCGCCAGGCGAAAAGAGTAATCCCCATAAGAAAAAACCAGCTGGGTAAATAAAAAATACTGCCATTTAAAAAATCAGGAGGCAATGCTGATTGAATGCTGGAGTTCACTGCATGGTAGACAGCAAAAATTGTCAGGCCCGCAAAAATTGAAAATGAGAACAGGCGGAACAGGCTGCTCAGCAAATAAATATTGATAAATAGAAGTATAGGAATGGTATCCGCGTACAAAGACCAGCTGTTGGCGAATAAATGCCATAGACTACTGCCCACTCCCATGGTAAATAATAGCGCGGTCAACAAGCCTAAATCCCAGATTTGACCGGTGATACTGGATCGGTTTCGTAATATAAATCGCCCAACAAAAACACCAGCAACTATAAAAGCAAGGTTACTGAGTAGATTGAAAGGTTCACCCCAAAACCCGGGTGCGATGCGCTCACAGTAATGATCCAGATAGCCGGTCATAGGTGGTAATCATGCAGAGGGTATAGTTAGTTGAGTGGAAATTGCCCATATATTTCCAATGTCCGGCATATTATATGCTGGAACTTCTTAAAGTTGTAAAACAATAAAGTTGCAAAAAAATGGTGTTGATATGACGGATATACTTTGGCAAAAACTGGAAGAATTTCAAATAGGCTCTGCAACGGCGCAACTTGGATTTGTTAATCGCCTGGCACGGGATAATGACTGGACCCTGGAATTTACAGAAAAAGTGGTGTTGGAATACAAACGATTTATTTATCTCGTTGCAATTTATAATCAGGAGCTGACGCCCTCTGATGCCGTTGACCAGGCCTGGCATCTTCATCTGGTTTATACCAAATCCTACTGGGAAGATCTCTGTCAAAACATACTCGGATTCTCCTTGCACCATAATCCAACAACAGGAGGTACAAAAGAGGATCAACGATTTGCTGACGCTTACCAGCATACATTGAATGTTTATTACCAGACTTTCGGCGAGTATCCAAATAAATCGGTGTGGCCTCCCGTTGAAAAAAGATTTCTTAATGCGGGTAAGTTTGTACGAATTAATCGAGCGAGTCACTGGATCGTCACCAAACCTGCTCAATCAATTTCGCTTATCGCTACATTGTTAGCGGTTTCGTTAACGTTGGTAGCGTGCACTCAGGAATCTGCAGATTATGATTTCTGGTTCTGGGCCAAAGTTATTTTTGGAGTAACGGGAATCGTCATAATATTGAAATACCTCAATGACTGGCTGGGTGGTAGCGGTGGCGGAAGAGGCGGTGGCGGCGGCACGGGGGCCGGATGTTCCGGAAGCGGCTGTGGCAGTGGGTGTTGTGGCAGCGGTTAATTCTGTTTGAGTTTAATAGCAATAAAAACAAGCATATATGAATGTTATTCATCGTTTCATTAATGTGCCATACTTGTTAAAACGACTGTTTTATTGTGATGCAGATTGAAAAACTGACTACAACCAGCCTCAAGCTTTCCCGAGAAGTATCACCGGCTGAACCGCTGTGGAAGCGGGTTCCCATGAAAAACGAAGACGGGAAGAATCTCAGTGATTTTATGATGATTATTCCCAGGTTAAAACATCAGTCAACCGACAGGATAAAAAACATCATCAATGAGATTGACCAGGTTCTCAGGTACTATGAAAAGCAGGTGGTATTTGCAGACTTAAATCTGAACTTGAATGTATTGTGGGTATCTGTTCAACCTATCGCTGGTATTTGTCTGGAA
>NZ_CDLKIE010000083.1:0-5706 GCF_975902315.1 Kaarinaea lacus
GGTCCACCCATTGAAGTGCTGGTGTACGAGAAAGACTCTTTTGAGACAGATCACTACATAAAACTGGAATCCATTGACACAATCGTGCAGCGAGCTGCATCTTCAAGTGATGTTTCTCGGGTTATTATGCGATCCAGGATAGGCTTGCCATACTTGCTTTCACCAATTTGCAAATAAGGGGTTTCTTCAGAGTCCTTAATAAAATTACCTGCTGAATATATCAGGAACAGTGCCGGCGGAGTACCTTTGATTTGTCCGCCAAATATAAATGTTACCGCAGTCTCAACACCCTCGGCAGCCGTTTCTGCTTTGGCCCGCTCATGTTCTTCCCGGCAAAGCTGACCAATGTAACGTGCTGCCTCCGTCATTTTGGTAAATAAATGTAAACCTTTCTTTTCAGATTCCTCCATGTCCTGTTCAATTCGATTAATAATCGACTGCGTGGTTGCCAGGCTACCCGAGGCCAGAATTACAAAAACTCGATCGTCGGAATGATTAAAGATATGCATCTTGCTATAGCTTGATAGCATATCTGCTCCGGCATTTGTACGGGAATCCGAACAAAATACCAAACCTTTATTGGTTGAAACCGCTACACAATATGTCATCGCTTACATCTCATTTCTCTGGCACGGAGTAACATTGTAGTTCATATACGGAAGACTGGAAATCTTTATATTTTACAGAATTTGCTGATTTATTAACTACTTAAAGGGAAGGAGTTAGAGAAAATAGTTTTTCGATATGCCAGCATTCAATTCAACCAGCCCCAACTGGAGTTCATCAATAAACGTATGCAACTCATCCTGTTTCAATAGAACCTGGTCAACGCGTAAAACTTTTTTGCCGATATCGTTAGCCTGCTTGATTAACTCATCGTTCCTGGGAAGGTTTTTTATACATCCTTTCACTTCCAGTAAAGTATGATAAAAAGAGCGTGGAAACTTCTTTTGCTTAAGCAAAAACTTGAGCACGTCGGGGCGACTGACGCGAACCTGTAAAGTACGGCGATACATCTGATAACCGGTCAGTGACTTCAGAACACTCATCCACTGAATATTTTCAAATGGCGCCAGGGATTCGTGCTCAGGTAGTAGATCTGCCGAGCGCACATCAATAATACGGGTCGTCATATCTGCTCGTTCAAGATTTCGTCCAATTTTCAAAAAATCATAACCCATGTCATGAATCATGGTTCCGGCCAATAAACCGGTGATCGTTTGCGCTCCTAAAATGATTTCCTGTAAATATTGATGGCGGCCTTTCTTCGAATAACCACTTTGTGCGTTACTCTTTGCGATATGGTAAAGGTTGTTAATCCTTTCCCATGCTTCACGGGGAATAATATCCCGAATGGTACGCGCGTTCTCCCGAGCCTGATGCAAGGCATGTAAAATAGAATTTGTGCTATTCATTTCTGCGATTAAATACTTAAGAACAGCACGTTCTTCATAATCTTCATTCTGCTCCTCATAGTTGTCTACGCAACCGAGAATCTCGATAATCGGCTGCCAGCCAGGCTGTATGCCTTTAGGCAAGTCAAGCAGCAGATTCGTGTTTACCATAATCATGCGCGCCGTATTCTCGGAGCGCTCAATGTATCGCGCCATCCAGTAAATATTTTCAGCTACCCGCGATAACATGATTACTGCACCTCATCATCAACGATCCAGGTATCTTTACTGCCGCCACCCTGGGATGAATTAACAACAGTGGAACCTTTTCTCAGGGCAACGCGTGTCAAGCCGCCCGTCGTAACATAAGTAGAGTCTGGACTTGATAGAATAAAAGGACGTAAATCCAGATGTCGTGGTTCTACGCGATTACCCACCAGTGTGGGCGCGGTGGAAAGAATCAGTAAGGGTTGCGCCACATAATTACGCGGATCTTTTCTAATCAGCTTCTTAAAATGATTACGTTCTTTCTGGGTAGCCTGCGGTCCAATCAACATACCATAACCACCCGACTCGTTTGCCGGTTTGACGACGAGATCCCTGATATTATCGAGCACGTACTCCCTGTCTTCCGGTTTAATACACTGGTATGTGGGTACATTGGCTATCTGTGGCTCTTCATTAAGATAGTAGCGAATAATATCCGGCACGTAGGAATAAACCACTTTATCATCTGCCACCCCGGCACCCGGTGCATTGGCGAGGGCAACATTGCCTGCCTTCCAGGCCCGCATCAGTCCGGGAACACCCAGCGCCGAATCCGGATTAAAGACCTCGGGATCAAGAAACAAATCATCGATGCGCCGGTAAATAACATCGACACGGGACAGCCCTTCCACGTTTCGCATATATACGCAATCGTCTTTCTCTACCACCAGGTCCCTGCCCATTACCAGCTCAGCGCCCATTTGCTGGGCCAGGTAGGAATGCTCGAAATAGGCAGAGTTATAAATGCCCGGCGTCAATACAACAACTTCTGGCTGATCAATTTTTCGTGGAGAAATGGCGGTAAGCATGTCGTAAAGCTGCGATGGATAATCATCCACGGGCAAGATGCTTTGTTCGGCAAACAAATCAGGGAAAACCCGCTTCATGACAAGGCGGTTTTCCAACATGTAGGAGACACCAGAGGGCACACGCAAGTTATCCTCGAGCACGTACATGGTTCCATCGGCACCACGGACCAGGTCTGACCCACAGATATGCGCCCAGATTCTACCCGGCGGGTCAATCCCAATACACTGTTTACGATAATTAACGGAATCCTCCAGCAGGCTCGCCGGCAACACACCATCTTTAACAACATTTTGTTCATGGTATATATCGTCAATGAACATGTTCAATGCTTTAACCCGCTGCTTCAGGCCCTGTTCGACCTGCATCCATTCGGACTTTGGAATCACACGGGGAATCAGATCAAAGGGCCAGGCACGATCAATGGAACCTTCTTCTTCCGTGTACACGGTAAAAGAAATACCCATTACCTGAATCGCAATGTCAGCGGCTGATTTGTATTCTTCGATTTCCCGGTCTTTCAACCCCCGCAAAAACTGGCACAGGGAATCGGCAACCGGACGCGGTTTTCCCGCGACACGAATCAGCTCGTCGTAAAATCCTTTTGTAGTGTAACTGCCCCAGCGTATAGCCATAAATTAAGTCAGCCAACAGGATTGGATTTGTAAAGCATATACACTATATAAACTTTACAAAGTTGTAAATCAATTAGAATGAAGGTATTACTTTATGGATAACCACCGACGTTGCCAGAGCACCCGGCAGGCAGAAAGGGTAGCATCTGTTGCTTTTACCTGGCTAGCTTCATTTTAAGCTCCCTGAGTTCTTGCCTGATGCTGTCGGGAATAGGCTCACCCTGTCGAGAGTAGGTATAGTCCACATATTCACGAAACTCTTTATAACAGCGATGTGCGTATTTATGCTCTGGATATTTTAATACGCATTGCTTCAAATAAAGATCGGTCATTGAGAAGTAGAAGTTATAGGCAATAGAGCGATCCGCAACAGAAAGCCAGTAAAGTATCGCGGGAATTTCGTTAGCGCCCGGGTTGTTGTTCAGATAATGGTAAAGTTGGCCTCTTAGCCATACGCGCTGCACTTCCTGGCTGGAATCTGAATTTATAGTTATCGTCACTTTATCAAGATCACCCAGGTATTTATAAGTAAAAGACTTGAGCTCATCAAATGTCATGGATTTAATATTGCTTACCCTGCCAGTATTCAGTTCTTCCATTCCACGAATCCAGTCTGTCAGCTGTGTTTTAGTTTCAGGGGTATGATCTTTTAAATTCAAGTATGTCTTCAGCTTGACCACACCATCTGCAGGATTGCTGTTTATTTGTGTATAAATGGTAATAATTCTCTGCAAGGGTTGAATTATTTCCAATTCTGTTTTCCTGGTTGCTGACGTTAAGTGTTTATCATAATAGATAATTGCATCACGATAGTTACGGGTCATATAGTTAAATTCTGCATAGGCATAGTCATCATTAAAGCGATCGCGCTTAGCACCCGCAAATAGCGTCCTTAAAGTAGTGTCCTGTGTATGACAGGTTGTGCATATTTCTCCAAGCGCATATAAATGGTTACGTGCAAAGTCAAAATGACTGCTAGCCAGTATTGATCTCACAACATTGAGATATTCAGAAACAAATTCATATGAAACCTGATAGCCATCACTTTTTTCATTGATGAACGGTTTTGCTTCAAAAAACAAATAGGATAACTTGGTAAGAGCGTTATCAATAGAGTCGATTTCTTCGTTGGTTAAAGGGCGTTTCGCGACGACCAGAGGATATATCTCGATCATGATATTCCCAGCGTCCGTCATTATTTTATTAAGCCCAGATTGCGCTGGCGCGGGTGATGCGATTGCCATACCCCCATAGACCATTGAGAAGAACAAGACCGCAAGCATCAATTTATTCATTAGTGAAATCATATTTGTATCGGGAAAAACAGCTAAAGTTAACTGAAATCAGAAGTGGACTGTCTGGTATTAAACAGTATAGATAGTCAATTACAGACTGAAAAGCAATCTAATCTGAGAAAATCCACCAGTTCTCTGAAATATCGATATTTTGAATCGGGTAATACTACTGTTGTGTTAAATGTTGATTGCAGAAATGATTTCTGCGACGAAAAGCAGGAGCACCTCAGTTTCTCCAATTGTTCTTTGAAGGGAGCATGTCTCCATTGCCTTTCAGAAGTTAAAGAGATCAGAGCCTTAATCGTCATATGCCAACTGCTCAATAAGTTATATTGGCTCTAACCTATTTAATTATTCCTGCGTTAGTGACAACATCGTCTGGTATTCTCTCTAATATTTAGTACTCTAATTGTTTTGGCTATCACTTACCTCAATAGCAATAATTCCTCCATGAGCAAAATAGAAATCATGCTGTGATTTTGTATCTGAATCGATTGCAGCAAATATTAAACCTCCTATTAAGCCGCCGTATGCAGCACCCAATTCTGGACTGTGGGTATTGGCATAGCCCATACTATGTGAAATACCTCCTTCTTCACCTGAAACTGCACCGTACTTCAAATAATCTTGATTAGTATGAACGACTAAATATTTCGCGTTAGTTGGTATGCTGAAGTCTAATTTTAATATTCCACCATTTACAGAACCATTGAATTCTGGCTTTATTTCGGATATCTTCTTTTGGTCAGCGTCATAAACAGTCAATGCCGGATAAAAAATATAGTCAGGACCATATTGGGCTGGAATAACAAAGCTTTGTATTGATATATTTTCAGCGTTCGACATGCCTAAATCAAAAGCTCTTACGAAATATTTGCCACCTTCAATTTCTACCACCTTAGCAGTCATATGATTAATCTGGATATCAAGGTTAACTCTTTGTAGCAACTCTGCATTATTAAGAAGCTCTGATACTTCTATTGGCTGGTATTCCATTAAAAAGCCTTTTAAATCTTTCATCGATATAGTAACCACGTCACTATGATCCTCCATATAAGGTGACGAATAACTATAACTATCATCTTCCATGTCAAGTGACCAATCATCTTTTTCAGCTATATAAGGTGATGAGGCACACCCAACTAAACTGGCAAGAAACAAGAAGAAAACGAGCAAATTTTTACTTCTACAAATTTGGGAATCGTTTCCTGCTGGTTCCGGTTCTAGATTGAATCGATAGCGAAGTGTATTGCGGCTGATACTTATCATACTTACAAAAAGCTCCTTATAGGTATCGAGATCATAGGA
>NZ_CDLKIE010000084.1:0-16032 GCF_975902315.1 Kaarinaea lacus
CGAACTTACATTTTGTAAATGTGACATATCAATGATGGTGACAGTAAACATTTGTTCGTCACCAATTTTAAATTCATTAACAGTAAACTCTATGGAAAAAATACTGCCATCTTTTCGCCTGCCTTCCCTTTCATGATATTCACTAACGTTTTTGTTTACATATTGCTTCTTGAAATCAATGTGAAACAATCCTGGAATTAGCTGATTAATATTCTGACTAAGCATTTCTTCATTCAAATAGCCAAACATTTTTTCGGTTGCCGGGTTTACAGTTTCGATAAATCCACCCACGTTAATGGTAATGATACTATCCGATACCGTAGAAAGTATTCTGCTCAACAGCGCTTCTTTCTGTTGTAATTCCCCTACTATATCTTTACGTCGAATATTGTGACGGTTTGCAACAACGATATGACCAGTGGTTGTTAACAACGGCTGCAGGTAATCCATCAGCGATTGATCGTAACCGCCACGGCGGTTTGCAATTCCAATAACCGCAACAACGTCATCGCCATAGAAAACAGGTAGCGCCATAAATGAATGTACCGGGGGATGTCCCGGGGGCAACCCACCACTACGAGGATCTCGCACGGGATCATTGGCAATGGTAGGCTTCCTGGTCTGCAGAACCGAACCAAATAAATTTTGTGTATTATGGAATTCCATATTGGGTGGTGAATACTTTTCAATGAAATTCTGCATGGACACATTGTTACTCAACTTGGAAAACGTATGCACCTTTACAAAGGGTTTACCATTATCTCCTTCTTTGACTTCACCAAAAAACCCGTACTCACTCTCTGATAGCTGAACCACTTTATTTAAAATACGATCGTTAATATCCTGGATTTTATTGCCTTCAATGTATCGTGTTTGTACATCTCTAATAGTGTCTACCAGAAGATGATTTCTCTTTTCCGACAATCCATTTTTAAATAATTTTTCCGAAGTTTTATTAAGTGTAGACACAAGATTTTCAACTTCTTTGGAACTGGTTTGAAGTTGCAGGTGATTGCCTTGAGCCATATCCAGCCATTCTGAGAACTCTGTCGCTCTACGCAGAGATCGCATAGGTTCTCGCAGTATTCGTTGCAACATCAACAGACAAACGGCGATGGAGAATATTAATGCGGCTAGAGTAGTTTTTACAAAATCGAGCGTAAGGCTATCCAGGGGTTTTAAAACTCGCTTTATATATATCCAGCCTACCGGATGCTCCGAAGCAATTTGATGCCAGACTTCGAGATTTCCGTCACTGACTCGAGTGTACTGTCCGGATTCAACAGGTGCGATTTGTTTTTGCTGTTCAGTCACGCTGATAGCAAATTCATCTTCTGTGTTACGTAATGCCGCCAGGGTATTAAAGCCAACATCTTTTATGTAAATATCATAAGTTCCATCCATGATCATGAATGAGCTAACCACGTCTTCGAGTTCATCAACACTATTGGATTCAACGTAGCTCTTGCTTACCCTGGCAATTTGCGCAGCAAACTCTTTATATTGATTGATCGTTGACTCAACCTGGTAGGAAGACTTTTCAATCAAGGCATACCAGGACAAACCGCAAATGGTTATAAACAAGATAAGGACATTTGTTATAGCGACTTTATTGATGATCTTGCGCGGCCACAGCTTTTGCGCCTGTCTTTTAAAAATTTTGGAGAGGGAACTAACACGCATTGCGGGGTACACTACTTCTTGTGTCTGCCTTTTTCTTAATGCTACGACTTTGAAAGCCAGTTACTGCTTACTGTTTTTGTTACTTGCTGGAATAACCGTGTTTTTTACTGCGGAAATATAACGAAATTCCAGGTTTCCAATTAATAGATATCGTTAGTTCAATAGTAGATATGTCGGCATTTTAACCAGATTCTTGAACAACCCACTCGGAAAATTTCATTCGAAAAATCGTATACCGTTTCATTGACCGGAGATCAAAATAGGGCGCTTTGTAAAGCGTTAGAATTATCGGAACGTGAGATGATGAAATCCAGAATCATATTATGAAATAACTCGCATAATGCGTAAAATGTTGTAGAATTCTGGAAGTATTCATTATAAAAGCGAACTTAAATTCGCTAATAATCAGTATGTTACTACAATTGGAGTCTAGTACCGTGTCAAAGCAACATAAAATTGATTCGCCAGATCGACGCTCTGGAATTGAACGTCGTGCTTATACAGTGGATATTGGTTTTCCTTTTGTAGACACTCACGGCCATCTTGTAATTGACGAACGACGCAAGCGTTCAGACCGTCGGGACGCATATTCAGAATTTCATGAAGACCGGATATCAATAGAAAAATTAAGCGAACAAACCGCGTAGCAATAGTTTTCTATACTCTGGCTTTTTTCACTTACCGTATTGCTCCATTTCTTTAACCACCACCTGCAAAGCTTTTTGCCGTTCACGAGTACTTAACGATTTATTTAAGACGCGTAGCGGATCAGCCGCCAATTCAAAACCATTATTAAATGAAATCGCAAACCAGATATACGCCCTGAATTGGTCTTCTTTCACACCATGCCCATTGGCATACTTTAATCCAAGATGATATTGCGCAGCAGGATCCTTCTGTTTAGCTGCTCTTTCATACCAGGACACTGCCTTTTGATAGTTTTGCGGAACACCGAGTCCCTTATCATACATTTGCCCTAAATAACGCTGGGCTTCAACCTGGCCACTTTCTGCTAATTTCTTAAATGCCTGGTTTGCCTCTCGATAATCATTATTTTCATAAGCCAGGATTGCTTGCGCCACAGAATCCCTTGCTGTGTTTTGTTCCGCATGTGCTAACGCAAAGCCCACGCAAAGCACACCCGCCGCAATTGCGTGACCAGGCCAAGATTTACGCCACCCCATGTTCCCTGCTCTCCCACCCTGTTCTTCTGAATTAGTTCCTTCGCATCAAATAGTCATCTACCCAACACCGGCCATAGCTTAGTATTATCATTCACTAAATTCTACTAATGGATAATTAGCCGTCGCACATTGAGAACTTAATATTTCTGCTTATTTTCAATAAGTAAGAAGAATTACCTGGCAGTTCGAAACGAGTTTGTACACGAAAATCTGAGTTTTCCTACACGGAATACTGACACCAGGTAATAAAGCCAGAAGCATGAAACAGGTCAATTAATACCCACTATTGGGAAAATATCGATATAATCAGAAAGAATACGGTCCTGGTTAGAATGATGGGCTAACACAACTTGATTCGGGAAAATGTCTCAATATTGTGAACTATTACCTTTTTTAGATTTGCTTAAAATGGTAGCGAATCAAGCGTGGTATACTCCAATCAGACAAAGAAATAGCAGGAAATAGCGAATTAGTATTTCAAAATTAAAAGTCATGGCTGTAAACTGTTCAATTATTAATCAGCCCTATGGTCGCGGAAAAACATTAACTATCTGTATTTTTGAGTTTTTTTGAGTTTCCGCGAAAGCAATTGTAATTCATTAAACTTTTTACAATGGAAGCGTTACTCCAGAGAATAAGGCTTTTAATTAATGAGTTATACGGAATAAGAACGATATGGAATCTGATTTACTAAAAGTTCCTAAAGTACCCCGATCGGTAACTTTTTGGGTACATCCAGAAGGTCGGGTTATAGGTTCAGTATTTTTGCGCAAACAAAGTGTTAATCACGCTGGCCCGGAAACACCGCTTGAGGCGTTGAATCATCCAGAACCTTTTATAGTTTTTCAGCGTGAAACACCTGACCAACTAAGGTTTTATAACCGTAAGTCGGTTATCCGGGTTGAATATGAAGGGAAAGATTACGAAGCAGCAACGGCAATTAAACCTTTATCGTGTCAGTTATCATTAATGGATGGGGCCTGCATTAGCGGCACTATACACGAACCACTTCATCCAAACAGGGCAAGACTTTTAGACTATTTAAATAAACGAGAAGACCAGTTTATAAAATTACATGTTGATCATAATACAGTTTTGATAAATAAAAATTACATTATTCATGTATTTGTCAGCGAATTAGAAGACAACGAGTAACAACAATACGGGTAGCATACATAGTGGTGTCAAGATTTTCACTATCGACACCAGCTAAAAAGCATCGGTGGTAACATGAGTTTTTTGGCGGGGTTACAAACAAACAAGGCGATAGCAACATTGCTGGCTAATCAGGCCTCAACACCTGAGGGTAAACGCGCACTATTAAAAATCAAGAAAATCGGCGCCCCTGCTATTCCTAAACTTATTGAACATATCTCGACAACGAAAAATACCCTGGTTATAGAAAACCTGCTCACCAGCTTTTTAAATAACATTACGTTACCTATATATGTAGAAGCTTTAGGTAACGAAGATTCAAGAGTTGTCGAAAGCATCACCATCGTACTAATCAAGTCAAAAGACTATGACTGCACTAAACTGTTAGATGAATTTACTAATCCAGATGTATCTAAAAAGGCTCTTGGCGAAATACTTCTCGCGCATCACGATAAACTCAATGCCACTGCAATACTCTCTCTCATTGATAAAGTCAGCAGCAATGTCCGGCCCGTGTTATATCGCATTCTTGACAAAATAGTCAGCATTGAATCGGTAGATACCCTGGCAATAAAAGCTAAAAGCAAAGAGCCTCTGATTCGCACGCACATTGCCACTTTATTATCACGTTTTGATACACCGGTAAGCGTGCACACACTTATCGATCTACTGAATGACTCCAATAAAAGCGTCCGCCAATCCGCACTAAAAGGACTCGCCAATCTCAAAGCACCGGATTCAGTAGAACCGATCTGTCAATTGTTACGTGATCCAGATCTTATGGTTCAATCAACAGCCATCGACTGCCTCGTTAAAATTCGAGACGGGAGCACGGTCAAGTATCTTATCGATGTCCTCCAGGACGAGTCCGAGTATGTTCGCAGGGCAGCTGTAGAAGTATTAAATGAAGTTGGTGATCAACGCGCTATCAAGGATCTGTTAAATGCCTTGCGGGACGCAGACTGGTGGGTAAAAGTTCGCGCCGCCGATGCACTGGGTTCTATAGGCGGGCCAAAAGTTATTGATGCAGTACTTGTACTGATAAAGGATGAAGACGAATTCTTGCGCCGTACGGCAGTAGAAATTCTCAACACCAGTAATGATCCACGCGCCTTTGACCAGCTTGTAGAAGCCTTAAAAGACGAAGATTGGTGGGTTCGTGAACGAGCTGCAGATGCTCTATCATCACTTGGCAATCCAAAAGCGGTAGGCCCACTGGTTAACATGTTGAACGAACATCCGGAAGCCAGCCAAATCGTCATTAAAGCACTCATTGCTCTGGGAGACGCAAGAGCCGTTAAACCGCTAATTCAACACCTCAAGAGCGATCACAATAAAAGTTATAAAGAGACATTGGATGCTTTACAGAAATTAACTGATGAAAACCATGCTGGTGATGTACAAAATGCGCTTACAGCGTTTATCAACGACCAAAATCCAGAATTATCCAATGCCGCACAGGAAACCATGCAAACCCTGGTCACCAAGTTCGGGAAAAAGACTATTAGCAAACCAACGAAGCCGAAAACCACTGCCGATACCGAACCCCATGTGGATGACGCCAATACCAGTATGTCTTTAAATTTTGATTTCAATGAAGTTAAAAAGCTCGGCATCATAGACGCAACAAAATTGAAACCAGGTGATGTATTTGCCGACCGTTATCGAGTTATTCGTCATGTTGGCAAAGGTGCCTTTGGCGTGGTGGTTTTAGTAGAAGACAAAGTAGTAAAAGATGAATTCATACTTAAGTTTCTCAATCCACATTTCGCCTCCGACAGCGATATGATAAAACGCTTTACGCAGGAACTACGCTACTCCCGGAAAGTAACTCACGAAAATATTATTCGAATTTATGACCTGGTCAGTCACAAAAACAGTTACGCGATATCCATGGAATATTTCTCCAGCCATTCATTGGCGGATGAATTAAAAGGAAATAAAAAAATCGCCTTTCAGCGAGCATTCAATATCTTAAATGAAATTTGTAAAGGCATGAGTGCGGCAGAACAAGTGAATGTTGTTCATCGTGATTTAAAACCCAGCAATATTCTTATTAATGAAAAAGACACTGTAAAAATTGTAGATTTTGGTCTTGCTGCAGCGGCAAGCTGCCTCGATTCACGACTAACAAAAACTGGAATTCTGTTAGGCACTCCCACCTACATGGCACCCGAACAAATCAAAGGCAAAACAATCGACTCAAAAACTGATATTTACTCCCTCGGCGTCATCATGTATGAAATGTTTACTGGAGTTGCGCCTTACAAGGGCGAAGGCACCTTAGCGGTGATGTATCAGCATGTAGAAGGCAATGCCAAATCACCGCGTGAAGTTAATCCGGAAATACCCGTTGAACTTGAGGCAATTATACTAAAGGCAATGACGATTGATCCCACCCAGCGTTTTAGCAGCTTTAGTGATCTACGTGCACAACTGCAGGCGGTAGCCAAGGAGATGCAACAATGTCACGCATAGATAGTTTTCTGGCTTTAGGTCGTGAGCAAGGTTGTTCTGATATTCATCTTGCCGTTAATACTCCACCCTTAATAAGACACAATGGCGAGCTCACTCCAATTAAGTATCGAGATCTGACCCAAGCTGAACTGGAAAGCCTTATCGAAGAGATATTAACGATTGAACAGAAACAGTCATTTCAAAACAGCTCAGGATTAGACTTTTCATACACCAGCCCTGAGGCTGGACGATTTCGTGTAAGTTTGTTTCGCAAAATGGGTGGACTGGGTGGAACCTTCCGTGTCATCCCTCCTGAAATACCTACTCTGGATGATTTAAAGCTTCCTGGCGTAATCAAGAAATTGCTGACACACCAGCAAGGAATGATTTTAGTAACAGGATCAACAGGCACCGGAAAGACGACAACCCTTTCTGCAATGATCGACTTACTCAATACAACGCAACGCCTGAACATAATAACGCTAGAAGATCCCATCGAACATGTCCATAAAAGTAAACGCTCATTGGTAATCCAGCGTGAAATCGGTACCCATGTTAAAAGTTATAAAGTAGGATTACGTGCTGCCCTGCGCGAAGATCCAGATGTTATTCTGGTCGGTGAGTTGCGCGATCCGGAAACCATTATGATGGCAATGACTGCCGCTGAAACCGGACATCTTGTACTAGGCACATTACATACAACTTCCGCATCAAAAACAATCGATCGAATCATCGATGCAATGCCTACCGAAGCCAAAGCACAGGCGGCTGGTTTTCTTGCACAACATTTACGGGGAGTAATAAGCCAAAAACTGGTTCGAACTGCTGACGGGCGATCTCGCAAAGCGATCGTGGAAACTTTTGTAAACACCCCGGCTATTGCCAACCTGATATTATCTTCGAAGGTTTTTCAGATTCCGTCGATGATTCAAACCGGAAAAGAGCATGGCATGCAACTGTTGGATCAGGCACTACTGGAAGCGATCAATAACAAAGAAGTTGATCCTGATGACGCTTATCTACAAGCTACGGATAAACAGCAATTTCAACGCTTCGTTACAGATCCAGATCTATTGCCGCAGGTTAACCTGGCAGTAAGTTAAGGAATCAATAAGAGTGGCTAGAGTCAATGCATTTTTAGAACTACTGATTAAACAGGGCGGATCTGATCTGCACCTGATATCTGGAAATGCGCCGCGGGTACGTTTACTGGGTGAAATTCATCCCGTTAAATATCGAGAACTTAGCGAAAACGAAACATTACAACTACTCAAAGAAATCATGCCAGACCACATTCGCGCGGCATTTGAACAACATGGCGGTGTCGATTTCGCGTACGAAATTTCAGAAAAATCTCGTTTTCGAGTGAATGCATTCCGCCATTTTGACGGTGTTGGTGCGGTATTCCGAACGATTCCGACCAAAGTTCCGGGAATGGACGAGCTAAAACTTCCTCAAGTCTTAAAAAGCCTGACTCGACAACAACGAGGGCTCATTCTGGTCACCGGCCCGACAGGCTCAGGGAAAACCACCACCTTAGCCAGCATGATCGATCTGATCAACCAGGATCGTCGCGGTCATATAATAACCATTGAAGATCCCATAGAGTATGTGCATAGCAACAACCAATGTCTTGTCAGTCAACGAGAAGTTGGTCTACATACCGAAACATTCGCCGAAGCCCTGCATTCTGCCTTGCGTGAAGATCCGGACGTAATACTGGTCGGTGAAATGCGCGACCTGGAAACAATCAGTCTCGCTGTGACCGCCGCAGAAATGGGCATTCTCGTGCTGGGAACGTTACATACCAGTGGTGCCGCCGCCGCTGTGGATCGTATTATTAATGTCTTTCCCCCTTCAGATGAACCCTATATCCGTACTATGTTATCGACCTCATTATGTGGGATAATTTCCCAGCAATTGCTAAGAACGGCAGATAACAAGGACCGCATCGCAGCAGTTGAAGTACTGATTAACAATTCCGCAATTGCCAATATCATGCGGGAGGGAAAAACCGAGCAACTGGAAAATGTAATACAGGGTGGTGCCCTGCAGGGAATGCAGTCAATGGATACCGTATTACGACGGTACTTGGATGAAAAATTGATTACAGGTAATGAAGCTTATCGCGTAGCGAGAAATAAGGCAGCATTTGAACAGTATCGGGAACCTGAGGAAACTGCTGTTGAGGAATCTACTTCAAAAAACCAGTTTAGCACTCCGTAATCCTATTCCTGTATAATACCTGCATCTTTGCAACACCTTCTTGTTAATCAATTAAAATAATTATTAAAAAATTCGGGTAGGGAACTATGTCTAGTAAACTTATTCTTGCGCTTGATGGTGAAATACTTCGTGAATACGAAATCGATCGTGATTTCATGAGTATTGGTCGCAAGCATGAAAATGATATCCAGCTAAACGATCTCACAGTTAGTGGACGCCATGCGCTCATCAGCAAAGTTGGAGAGCATATATATATTGAAGACCTGAATAGCACCAATGGCACCTTGGTTAATGGCAACTATGTTTCAAAACTGGCCTTACAACATGGCAACGTTATCCAGATCGGGCATCATTTATTTACATTCTTTACCGAAGATAAAGAAGCCTATGAACCGACCATGTTTATCAAAGCAGAACTCGATGAAACCCAGATGGTACTACCTGAGTGGGAAATGAATGAAAAAGCCATAAACCTGCGAGGTCAACCACTAGGTGCATTGCGCAAAATGAATGATGATGACGCGTCAGTGGGCATTGAAATGCGCAAACCTTTCAGTACCATAGGATTTGAGGGTAAAAAACTGGCCTTAATAAATCGCGGCGCGCAAGGCTACAGCATTGTCGGCATTAAACATGAAAACAACCTTAATCGTCCAGATACTCCTCTTGTCAATGGCAAAGAAGTCGGACAATCAGCGATGACACTTCACGAGCACGACATCATCAGCATTGCTGGCATCGACATGGAGTTTTACTATATAAATTAAAAAAACATAAATTAAAAAGTATATTACACCAGTACCCTGCTATCGTCGCTAAATTCGTTTGATCTTTACCAGATAAAATGCATTAATAAAATTTGAGTGAAATCTACATACGCGGATTTGACACGATTAATCTCCGTAAGCAGTTACTGTAATCCGACGCTGGTGAGCCATGGTTCGGTGCTCCCACAAATACACACCCTGCCAGGTCCCTAATGCACAGCGCCCACCCGTTACCGGAATCGATAATCCGGTTTGAGTCAACACAGTACGAATATGCGCCGGCATATCATCCGGACCCTCATCGACATGTTTAAACATAGAATCACCATCAGGCACCGTGCGTTGCATAAATGTTTCGAGGTCGTGGCGCACAGTTGGATCAGCGTTCTCACACAGTATGAGAGATGCGCTGGTATGATGCACGAAGATATGACACAAACCATCTTGCATTGATGACTCTCTTACTATTCCGTCTACTTCACGCGTAATATCATAAGTACCCCGCCCACGGGTGGGAACCGTAATCTGTTTTTGAAAAACCATAATTTCCTCAAAACGCTACTTGTTTAACCTGACGCTACAATTTGGCACAATGAACCAATGATAGCAAGCGCTCAAGTTCTTCCTTTTCAAGGTATGCCTGTCATACTTAACAATGTCTGCTAAACTAACTGTTACATTGACTGGCAGAAGTTTCGCGCAAAGAATCTAGTAATTAAATGAAGAAGATTCCATTTGTCTTACAACCCTTTGATAGCCGTGCAGCAGATCGATTAAGCATTACTGTTTCAGGAAAAGTAATCCTGGACAAAAATTTAATCCAGATTAGCTATCAACTACAGGGTAACGTTAATGAAATTAACCTGCCCCAGCACTCGGAGCGCGCATCCCGAAAAGATAAACTGTGGGAATCAACGTGTTTTGAATTATTTATTACAAAAACTGGAATTTCCGATTATTGGGAATACAATCTTTCGCCTTCAAAAGACTGGGCGGTATTTCGATTTACCGATTATCGCGAGAATAAAACGGACGAGCTCACAATATCAAATATCGTTATCGACACTAGAATTGACAATGGCACGCTATTCGAACTAAATAGTTCTTTACCGCTGCCCGATACACTGGCGGGACATCGTATTCGCGTAGGAATTTCGGCGGTAATACAGGATAATAGTAATGATATACACTATTACGCACTGGATCACCACAAACAACAACCCGACTTTCATGACCGAAAGAGCTTCACTATTTCGCTGGAAGCCTGAAGCTGTGAAGTAATACAACTTATAAGTAATACGAAAGGAAATCTGACAATGCAATTGGGTATAGAAAGACTGGCGTCTGACGAATCAATACGACTACCATTAAAAGGCAAAAAAGTTGCCCTGGTTGGGCATCCTGCCTCGGTTACGGCACACGTGATCCATAGCCTGGATGCGCTTGGCAGCTGCAGCGATTTACAACTGAGCGCCGCCTTTGGGCCACAACATGGTATGCGCGGAGATAAACAGGATAATATGATCGAATCTGATAACTTCGTCGATCACAAACACAATATACCCGTGTTCAGTTTATACGGCGAAGTACGTCGGCCGACCGATGAAATGATGTCTAGTTTTGATGTTCTGCTCTTTGATGTTCAAGATCTCGGATGTCGAATATATACCTATATCACTACCCTCCTCTATTTACTGGAAGCGTGCGCAGAGAAAGGCAAGAGCATCTGGATACTGGACAGGCCCAATCCAGCCGGACGGCAAATTGAAGGCAACTTACTGGAAAACGGATGGCAGAGTTTTGTAGGTGCCGGGCGTATCGTAATGCGGCATGGACTAACTGTTGGTGAAATCGCTAAATGGTTTGTAAAACATCACAACATTGATGTTGATTTACAGGTAATCCCCATGAATGGTTATGACCCGAATGCCGCTCCCGGATATGGCTGGCCAGTTGGCGAGTTATCCTGGGTTAATCCAAGTCCCAATGCATCCAGCCTCAATATGGCACGTTGTTATTCCGGTACCGTTCTTCTGGAAGGAACCGAACTTTCCGAAGGGCGCGGCACAACCATTCCACTGGAAATCATGGGCGCACCAGATATCGATATCGAAAAAGTCCTCGAAAAGATGTCTGACCTGGCACCACAGTGGCTACAAGGCGCCTATATTCGACCTTTATTTTTTGAACCCACCTTTCACAAACACGTTGGTAAACTGTGTCAGGGTATTCAGATGCACACAGATAACCGCGATTACAATCCTAATACCTTCAAGCCCTTTCGACTCACACTTCTTTTTCTAAAAGCGATACGTGCGCTGTATCCTGATTATAAAATCTGGCGGGAATTCGATTATGAGTATGAAAAAGGAAAACTGCCTATCGACGTTATCAACGGTGGTCCAGTCATTCGTGAATGGGTGGATAACAACACGGCAAGCATCCATGATTTAGAAAAATTATTGAAACAACATGAACAGGAATGGTTCGACTCAATACAGGAATTTCTAATTTATTAGCCCGTTACTTTTTATTATCTAAACGCACTGTTAAATCTGCGCCATTCACTGATGTTCTATGTCTTAGTAATTTACTGAGAATTTGATCACATCAAGTTCAAAAAGAGATTGCAGATATTTAAAACGATTAACACCATCAAAAATCTCAAACTATTTACATTCTTGAAACAAATTATTTGAAAATTTGAGGTACCATATTTATATGACAGAATCGTTAAGAGCGTATTATGCCTGATTCTGAATAAGCGAGTTTATCGTTCTGTCATTGTGAAGAGGACTCATTAGTACATTGCAGGACTTCACATCAGTAGTAGAGTCGTTACGCAGTTTAAAAAAAAACCAATAAAAACCATCAACACAACACGTGACAAGGGGCTCTTTCATGGAAATGGAAACGCATCAAAGCAATATGAACATTGGGCTGATATTTTGGCCAACGCTAGCACTAATTTATGGTTTTCTAATTACCTCAGCAGTGTGGTTTATCTGGGGCTAGCACTGAAGGATCTTTTTAGCACTAAAATTAGTCGCATAGTATTTTAGTATTACAGCCAGATCCATTCCCAGTTCAGCTACAAATGCTGAACAGTGTACTCGTCACCCCTGCACTTTCACACTCCCAATAACGCCTTCACACATCGATTGATCGATAACTAATCTGAATGTTTAAAAACATTCGTTTCTGACTTTCTTTTGCTACAATCACCTCGCTGGTACGTTGTTGAAATGTAACTGTAAATACGGCATACACATTGCAGTATTCCAGGTTAACAACGTAATTACATTAATGATTACCCAGTACCAACCGATTGTTAGTAATACTTTACCTGCGTAGCAAATTCATGCAGTTCTAGATGTTATTGGTAGACTAATTTGGAATTACACCGTTGCTGAACCGCCACTTACTGATTATTTTTTTTACAGTTTTCGTACTGCTGGGTACGTATACCCCTGGCATGCAGTCGATCGAAGCATTCACCTACAACGGATTTGTACGTTTATTACCCAATATCGAAACAGAACCCCGCAGCGCAATCATTGCGATTGATAATCAGTCCCTGGAAAAATTCGGACCCTGGCCATGGCCCCGGCAGCGACTGGCGAAAATTATCCGGCAACTGGAAAAATATCAGGCTGGTGCCATCGGCATGATTGTTCCCCTGGATCAGCCTCAGTCGCTCTCACTACCTGAAACGTATCAGTCGGTCATGGAAAATACATCGCCAGAAGTTCGGGAAAAAGTATCAGCATTAGTCGACAAGCTTGATCCTGATGCGATTTTTACCGATGCGCTGGTTAAATCAGACAAGGTTATCCTCGCCATTCCCTACTGGAGTGGACAGGCCGGTTTGATTGGCGCGATCTCCAATGATCTATCCATGATTCTGCAACCCATGCACACTGTAAGCCCTTCGGTGTTTAAAGAACGATTGGTGAATACCCTGGTTGCCACTCCAACCGTTAAACGACATATTGGGCAATCGCCGGTGACGTCATTTGCGTTGTCTTCCTCTGGCACTGGACTGGCTCGCATGGGACGCGAAGATGAAACGGTGCTCACAGAATCATTGGCGGTATACCTGAACGGGAACTATGTACCTTCATTTGCCCTGTTACTGGCGGCACAAACCGTTGGCTTAAGCCAGGACGCCATCACTGTTCTGCAAGCGCGTGGGATCGGTTTCGGCAGCGCTATGTATCATACCGACTCAGGACTAAAATATTACCCTCGCCCAATCTTCGATAAAGAAGGTGAACCAGCACGGATACCGGTTATATCCGTAGTTGATCTTTTAGCCGGTAAGGTAGAAAAGGAACACATCAGAAACAAAGCGACAGTGCTTGGTTTTACGGCTGCCAGCTATACAGCACCGTTTGCAGGTCCAGGAAAAATGCAATTAACACCCGCTGGTTGGTCTGCTCACGTTACTGATTCACTGTTGGCCGGCACTTCCATCAACACACCGTTCTGGGCGTTAGGTTTACAACGAGGACTGGTATTGTTATTCGCCCTCTACCTGTTGTTTCTGCCACGATTCCTGCGCGGACGCATGGGACAGCTACTGAGTATATTGTTTGCATTTCTGCTATTAAATACCAGCCTGTTGGCGATGCTCGTCAAGTCTATATGGTTACCCCTGACTATCCCGGCGCTTTTTGTGTTAGTTGGGCACATGCTGATTACCGTTTATCACCGTATTGCACAGGTTATTGCAACCCAGCGCAGCGAAGTGGCTGTTGCTTATCTTGATCTCGCCGAAAATCTGCAAGCACAGGGTAAACTGGACCTGGCTTTTCAGAACCTGAAAAAGTGTCCGCCTGATGCTTCCATCCTGGAAACGCTGTATACCATTGCACTGGACTACGAACGACGCCGCCAGTTCAGTAAAGCCATTACCGTCTATGACTACATCGCGCGCATTGATTCTGATTACCGAGACATTCAGGAACGGCGCGAACGACACCAGGCAGTACCCGATTCGACATCATTTAATGGCGTCACGACATCAAACATGACAGCCACTTTAGTCGTAAACGACTCTAAAGTTGAACGTCCAGTATTAGGTCGCTATCGCATAGAAAAAGAACTTGGTCGCGGTGCCATGGGCATGGTTTACCTCGGAAAAGATCCCAAGATCGGGCGTACTGTCGCCATCAAAACATTACCCTTGACCGATGAGTTTGAATCAGAAGATCTTGAAGAAGTTCGAACACGCTTTTTTGTCGAAGCCGAAGCCGCTGGGCGTTTAAATCATCCCAACATTGTTACTATCTTTGACGCCGGTGAAGAACACGATCTCGCCTATATTGCGATGGATTACATTGAAGGTGAAAGCCTGGATACCTTCACCACATCAGACAACCTGTTAAGTATTGAAGAAGTATTTAAAATTGGCATCAACGTCGCCGAAGCACTGGATTATGCGCATAAGAAAAATGTGGTCCATCGCGACATCAAGCCCGGAAATATTCTTTATAACCAGGAAACAAACACGCTGAAAGTCACCGATTTTGGTGTTGCCTGTTTAATCGATACCAATAAGACCCGAACCGGTACTGTGCTGGGAAGCCCGTCCTATATGTCTCCCGAACAACTGGCCGGTAAAAAAGTCGACGGACGCTCTGATATTTTCTCCCTGGGCGTCACCTTGTATCAATTGTTCACCGGCGATCTTCCATTTAACGCCGACTCTATGGCGGCGCTAGCCTATAAAATTACCAATGACAAACCCAAAGGTGTACGTCGAGTACGCTCGGATTTACCACCCTGCTTGTCTCGAATTATCAATAAAGCGATGGAAAAAACGCCAAAACAGCGCTTCAGCAACGGTAAAGCCCTGGCCGACGCCCTGCGCCGCTGTGAACCGAAATAACCATATTTTTCAGCAAGTAAGCACTTAATTTTATCTGGCAATTGACGATAATTATGCTGATACTACACTTTGAGAAACACCAATTGACTACCAATTAAACTAATTACTGAGAAATAAAAGAACAATGGCTAAAATTATTCATACTCGAGACGGTAAACCCTATAAGGAATACACGTTAAAAAAAGGCACAATAACCGTGGGACGCCGACCTGACTGCAATATCCAGCTGTTAGACGACGTAACCGTCAGTGGCAATCACGCCAAGATTTACGTCGCCCCGAGTACTTACATGGTAGGTTTGCTGGATGTGGTCATCGAGGACCAGAACAGCACGAATGGCACGATGCTCAATGATAAAAATATCAAAAAACATCGGTGGAAACATGGCGAGCTCATCAAGATTGGTTCACACGAGTTCACCCTGATCGACGAACGAACCCGGGCCTTTGAAGAAACAAATATCACTATACCGGATAAATAACGACTCATTCAAAAATCCTGAAATTACAGCCATTCCACAGTAAAGTGATTTACGGACATATCGGTAAAACCTGCCAACACCGACTGAATGGCATCCACATCTTTTTGCAGCTTTCTTTTCTCATTACTGATTAAAGTTATCCCCATTGCAGCCCGTTGCCATTTATCCAGGTAGCCTATTTCCGCG
>NZ_CDLKIE010000085.1:0-5240 GCF_975902315.1 Kaarinaea lacus
CTGGAAGCACTGGACCGTTTGTTAGCCAGATTTCCAGATATAGAAAACCGGGATGAAATTCACTTCCGGCGCGGAGAATTGTTGTTTTCACTGAATGAATTTAAAGATGCTGATCGCGCTTATACCCAGGCCATGGTAGTTAATCCTTCGTCAGCATTTTATGAGAAAGCGCTTTCCAAAAAAGGATGGTCGGCGTACAAGTTGAATCAATACGACAAGTCATTACATTCTTTCTTTACAATCGTAGACCGCAAACTACGCACAGATTCGGGCGAGGTTAACATCCAGGGTGAGCACTTAAGTCGAGGAGACAAGGAGCTTTTAAACGATGTTTTTCGGGTTATTACCTTAAGTTTTGATGAGCTAGGTGGTGCGGATGCGGTTAACAAATATTTTGACAACAATGGCGAGCGTGTTTATGTAACCCGTGTTTATAAAAATTTAGGCGATCACTATCTTGATCAGGGGCGTATTCGTGACGCTGCCAATACCTATCAAACTTTTGTAAAACGATACCCCGATCACGCTTCCGCGCCGGATTTCGATATGTACCGAATTAATGCATACGGTCGCGGTGGATTTCCCAGTTTGTTAATAGAAGCCAAAATTACTTTTGCCAAACGCTACCAGGTAAATGGCGAATTCTGGAATCTGCAGAATGAATCGGTGCAGCAAAAACTGGCGCCTGTACTGGAAAAGAATATGGAAGATGTTGCCCGCCATTTTCATGCGCAGGCACAAAAAACCAAGAAACCGGAAGATTACGTACATGCTATTACCTGGTATAAGGCATTTATCAAATCGTTCCCAAAATCAGAAAAAACACCTCAGATAAATTTCCTGTTAGCCGAAACATTGTTTGACAATAAACAGTATGAACAGGCAGCGAAAGAATACGAAAAGACCGCCTATCAATATCCCAAATATGGCAAAAATGCTGAAGCTGGTTATGCTGCGTTGCTGGCGTACACGGAGCAGGCCAAATTGCTCGATGGAAAACAGAAAGTCATATGGGAACGCCTGGCAATTGGCAGTGCATTGAGGTTTGGGAAAGCTTTTCCAAACGACAAGCGCGCCCCAGCGGCAGTGACAAAAGCAGCTGAAGATTTATTTGCATTGAAAAAATATGACCAGGCAGCGGTTGCAGCCCGTTCTATCCTCGAGCTAACGGGAGAGACGAAACTTAGCATGCGTAAAACGGCCTGGCTAATCGTCGCTCAATCAGAGCTTCAGACGGCCCATTACGCACGCGCCGAAACTGCCTATAAGATTGCATTGAGTCTCAGCAAGCCGGGTGATAAAGAGTACAAGGCGATCAATGATGGTTTGGCGGCATCCATATATAAATTGGGCGAACAGGCCCGTGACGCTGGTGACCATAATGGCGCTGCTAAACATTTTAAACGCGTAGCCAGTGTTGCGCCCCAGTCAGAATTTGCAGTAGCAGCACAGTATGATGTGGCTGCCAGTTATCTGGCGAAAGAATCCTGGCCGCAAGCCATCAACGCACTGGAAGATTTTCGCCGTAAGTATCCATCTCATAAATTGCGCAAACAGGTTACAGAAAATCTGGCGTTAGCCTATATAAAGACAGATCAACCGGTACAAGCTGCGCGTGAATTTGAAACCATGATTAACTATCAAACCAGTGTGGATGTGCGTCGTGATTTGCAGTGGCGAATTGCTGAGCTCTATGAAGAGGGTGGTAACAAAAACGAGATAATCGCGGCTTATAAAGACTTTATCAATAAGTACCCGCATCCGTTGGAGCAGTCCATCGAGGCGAGACAAAAACTGGCTGACCTATATTTGGCTAACAACCAGTCAGATCAACGCCGTTACTGGTTACGGGAAATAATCAGTAAAGATAAAAGTGCGACCACTGAGCGAACCGACAGGACACAATTTTTAGCGGCAAAAGCCTCTTTGGAGTTGGCGGAGCCGTATTTGAGATCCTTTCAACAAGTGAAGCTCGTCGCACCTTTGAAGAAAAATCTGAAAGTAAAGAAACAGAAGATGGAAGAAGCGGTCAATGCTTATACAGAAGCGGCCAACTATGGAGTTGAAGAAGTAACAACAGCTTCGGTATATTGGTTGGCTGAAATTTATAGCAAATTTGGGAACGAGTTACTTGAATCAGAACGACCAAAGGGGCTGTCGGCTGACGAGTTAGAGCAGTATGATATCCTGTTAGAAGAGCAGGCCTATCCATTCGAAGAAAAGTCCATTAATATCCATGAGTCCAACGCCGAGCGAGTGAAATCAGGTACCTATGATGAATGGGTGAAGAAAAGTCTCGCAGCTTTGAGTGTTTTACGACCAGTGCGTTATGCAAAATCAGAAAGGAGTGAATTGTTTGCAGAAGTTAATCGGTAAATGGGCGATCCTTGTTACATTATTGTCATTGCTGGTCAGTGGTTGTGCAGGGACGGGTAAAGAAGCACCAAAATCGGAACAGGCTGCACAAAGCAAGGCCGCCGCTGCTGAAGAAAAAATACCACCGAGTGCGCGTCAACAGTACGATGAAGCGATTGCTGCGATGAGAAGCGGAAATATCGCGCAAGCAAAAAATATTTTATCGAATTTAAATAAGGCTTACCCTGACATTGCAGGACCCTATGTAAATTTAGGGATTATTCATTTTCGTGCTGACGAGATCGATCAGGCAGAAGCCGCATTCAAACAAGCCCTTAAAGTTAACCCCGATAGTGCCGTTAGTCTTAACCATCTGGGAATTATCAATCGTGGTAAAGGCAATTTTGCAGAGGCCCGTTCCAACTACGAGAAAGCGTTGGATATTGAACCAAATTACGCCTACGCGCATTTGAATTACGGTATCTTGCTGGATCTTTATCTCGGTGAACTGGAACAAGCACTAGAGCACTACGAGACATTCCAGGAACTGGCGCCTGAAAAAGATAAAGAAGTCTCAAAATGGATTGTTGATCTGGAGCGGCGGATAAAAAGAGCACGCAACTAGTTTTAAAATTTGATATTGTTGTAAACTTGATATTGAGCATTACAATTATGGTTGTGAAAAATTGGAAAATAACAGTTATTGTTTTAACCAGTTTGTTGGTTGCCAGTGGCCAGAGTGTAGCTGCGGACCGGCTAGAGCTGGATGACACTTCCATAATAGGTTCACGTGAGCTTCCAAAGGTGTTATATATTGTGCCTTGGAAAAAATCCCGAATTGGAACCTTGGCCGGTGTATCGGAAAAAGGTTCATTTAAGGAAAGCATGACTGCGCTGGATAGAGATGTGTTTTTAAGGGAATTAAAGTATTACAGTGTTTTGAACGAATCAGATGCAGTGCCTAGATAATAAGCCGCAATGTAAGCCCCGCCATAAAGCCCGGGTTAGCTGGTAAAACGCAGTTGCCGAGATGTCGCACCATTTTCGGTAGTTAACACCTAGGGCGGCTTTAAAACTTTAATATTGAAGTAATACAAACGTTATTGATTCTGTGAATTAGATAGTGAAGTTGTAAGAAATAAGTTGTTCTTATTGTTACCTATGCTATCGGTTACGATATGTGAGGAGAAAAAATAATGGAAGCCTATTCCGCCGTAGTTAACTTCTTTCAAGAAGGTGGTATGTTCATGTACCCCATCTTACTGGTCCTTGCGCTGGGTATCGCAATTGCGATAGAAAGATACATGTATTTGACTTATGCGAAACAGACCAATCGATCCATGTGGCAGAAACTGGTGCCTTTACTGCAGCGCAATGACTATAAACAAGCTATGTCAGTAAGTTCGGCGTCAAAGGCTGATATCGGTAAAATTCTTACTTATGGATTAACTCGGTTACAGGCTTCCCGTAATCGGGGTGACATTGAGATGGCCATGGAAGAAGGATTGATGGAAGTTATCCCTCGGATGGAAAAGCGTACTCACTATCTGGCGACTTTTGCCAATATTGCCACTTTGTTGGGACTATTGGGTACTATCATAGGTTTAATACAAGCATTTACCGCTGTTGCTAACGCCAATCCTGCAGACAAAGCCGATTTGCTTTCTGCCAGTATCTCGGTAGCCATGAACACAACGGCATTTGGGTTGATGGTTGCGATTCCACTGTTGCTATTGTTCACAGTCTTGCAAACTAAAACTACTGAGTTGGTGGACAGCATGGAAATGGCAACGGTTAAATTCCTTAATGTCATCTCTGAACATGCCCGGCAGTAACACCTGAACACTTAAAAGGACATTGTTAGGATAAAAGCATGTCGCGAGTCCGTATTCGGCGTGGTGATAAAACGCCGCCAGAACTTAACATTACAGCATTCTTAAACTTGATGGTTATATTGGTGCCATTCCTGTTGATTACTGCTGTATTTTCACAAATGACTATACTGGAATTGAATCTGCCGCCGGCATCCAAGTCCAAGCCCAGTCAGAATAAACCGAAGAAGGAAGTCAACTTCGAGCTAATTATTAGAAAAAACTCAATAACGGTTGCAGATACCCTAGGTGGCGCAATTAAAACATTTGAAAAAACCGGTGATGAGTTTGATATGAAGGCTATCACCAGTTTATTGGTGCGTATTAAGGAAAAATTTCCTAATAAACTGAATATTACGTTGCTTTTGGAGCAAAACGTTAATTATGACACCCTGGTCCAGGTTATGGATGCTGTGCGGGTGATCACTGAAATTGAAGATGGTGTACCGGTAAAAAGGGAATTATTTCCCCAAATTGCTATTGGCGATGCACCACCACCGGAACCTGTAGTTCAAAGGAAAGGTAAATAATAATGCAAGCACATTCTCGCCGTGCTAAACGAATGGAACGTCATCATAAGCGCCACAAGCAAGGTGGTGCTTTGAACATGATTTCATTGATGGATATATTTACTATCCTGGTGTTTTTCCTGCTGGTGAGTTCTACAACCGTTCAGGATCTTCCAAGTAGCAAGAAAATCAAATTACCGGAATCAGTCGCAGATAAATTACCAAAAGAAACAGTTGTCATTGTGGTAAATAACGAAGACATTCTGGTGCAAGGCAATAAGATTGTAGATGTTGACTCAGTTAACAGATCAAAGAATCCGGAAATAACTCTTTTGAAAGAGGCGTTGCTAAATCAAGCTAAGCGTATCATTGTTAAGAAAGCGCCGGACGGAAAGCCAGTGAATCGAGATGTTACTATTATGGGTGACAAGGAAATTCCTTATAAATTGCTAAGGAAGCTCATGTTCACCTGTACTGAGGCGGATTTCACTAATATCTCCCTGGC
>NZ_CDLKIE010000086.1:0-2804 GCF_975902315.1 Kaarinaea lacus
ACCGGTAGCTTGTAGCCACGTTGACCACTACCGCGAGTGACGATTATTTTTAATATTGCGTCACTGGACGCGTTATCGCGATCACTAATTAGCTGTTCAGCTTCTGATTTAATGACCGTGACATCAGCAGGCGGGATATGCAAACGTTGACAACCCATCTGCAATCGCGCCATATGTTCTTCCCAGTGTTGCAACGATCCAGACTTTATTTTTATTGTTTCAAAAATGCCATCACCGTAGTGTAGACCACGATCGGACACAGACAGCTGTTCAGCAATTTCACCATTGATTAAAAAATTGGACAAGGATTAAACCTGTAGCATTATTTTAAATACTGTAATGATGGAAAAATAGATAATAGTTAAAAAGTGTAACACCTGCGGTGGGATTTTAAATGCCAGTAGATCACAAAGCCAGCAATAGCCCCTTGGCTTTTGCCCGGGTCTCTTCCAGCTCATTTTCAGGATCTGAATCTGCAACGATCCCGGCTCCTGCCCTTAAAGTGAGATGATTGCCGTTCTTTACCAGGGTTCGAATCAAAATATTAAGATCCATACTGCCATCATGATTCACGTATCCAAGAGAACCGGTATATGCGCCGCGTGGCACATGTTCCAGCTCCGCAATAATTTCCATACAACGCACCTTAGGACAGCCTGTGATGGTACCACCCGGAAATACCGCCTTAATGACCTCACTCGGGGTGCACGTGCTGTGCAGCGTACCTTGTACATTGGAAACAATGTGATGCACGTGAGCATAGGTTTCCAATACCATTAGTTCATTGACCTTCACGCTACCAGGAACACAAACACGACCCAAATCATTACGCTCCAGGTCGATTAACATGATGTGCTCGGCACGCTCCTTGGGGTGTCCAATGAGTTCCTGCAAATTGGCATCATCATGAGCCTGGTTATCGCCACGAGGCCGGGTTCCAGCAATTGGTCTTGTTTCCACCTGATCACCATTCACCTTCACCAGGCGCTCCGGCGATGAACTGATAATCGCATGCTCATGATAAACAGCCAGTGCGAAAAAAGGTGCCGGATTCGTTTGCGTTAAACGGCGGTACAATTGTGCAGGAGATACTGCTGGCGTTAATTCAGCATTCCACTCGCGGGATAAATTTACCTGAAAAACATCCCCTTCTTTTATATAGTGTTTAATACGCCTTACGCTGGAAAGATATTTCTCTTCAGGCTCCTCGTAAATCGCTTTGATTATGCTGTTTGATGACTCAACTTCGTACTCGCGCGCTTGATCACTTTCAGCAATAGTGGCTATGTCCTGGAGAATTTCACTCAAGCAAGCATCTTCGTAGCCGGGCTCAGCGATAGCAAAACACTGACCTGTGGAGCGATTTACAATAATAGCTGCTGGTATTCGCGTCGCAAACGCTACTGGCAAATCACTGTTTCCAGTTTTGGGTAAAGCCAGGCTTGGTTCAATTTGTTGTGCTAATTCATATCCGAGATACAGAAACCATCCGCCTCGAAAAGGTAAGTCACTTGCATTACCCGAGCTTATTTGCTCCTGCCGCCAGAGATTTTCAAATGTGTTGAGAAATTCAGAATTTTCAATAGATTTCGCTGTGACCTCATTGCCTGCAATTCGCGACAGCTCTCCCGTACTGGCTAAGGCCAGAGTTTGCTGAGGACAGGCAAATAATATATCAAAATGAACTTGCTGGCTTGTTTGCGCAACAGTTTGAAGCAAATAAGGGTAACGAGCAGAATTTAATTCATGAAGTGCCAACAAATCGAAAGACTTATCGACTGGTCGAACAACTATAGGTTGGTCAGCTGACATTAGGTATGTTTAATCAGTGTAAAATTGGCGTTGATTCGAACCAATCCCCACAGATCATAACATAAGTGAATTGCTGTTAGATTTATTAAATTCCCCAGGTTAATAAATACCCCAGGCTTTGTTAAATACACTACGTTTTTTTGAACACCAGGGTTCCGTTAGTTCCGCCAAAACCAAACGAGTTAGAAAGCACGGTATCAATTTTCATATTACGCGCTTCACCAGGCACATAATCCAGATCACATTCCGGATCCGGTGTAACAATATTAATAGTTGGCGGTGCAACTTGATCGCGAATAGACAGAACGCTAAAGATCGCTTCAATACCACCAGCGGCTCCCAGCAGATGTCCAGTCATGGATTTTGTAGAACTGATAGCAACTTTTCTTGCATGGTCTCCAAAAGCGGCTTTAGTTGCTTCAGTTTCACCCTTATCGCCGGCAGGCGTAGAGGTTCCATGAGCATTAATATAATCGACTTCGTCTGGATTAATCTTCGCGTTTGACATTGCCAGTTCCATGCAACGCTGGGCACCTTCACCACCTTCTGAGGGTGCTGTCATATGGTAAGCATCACCGCTCATACCAAAACCGATCAGTTCCGCGTAGATAGTCGCACCGCGTTTTTTGGCATGCTCATACTCTTCCAAAACCACTACGCCTGCTCCGTCACTTAAAACAAAACCATCGCGATCCTTGTCCCACGGGCGGCTGGCAGTTTCAGGGCTATCGTTGCGTGTCGATAATGCTCGCGCAGCACAAAATCCTCCAAGGCCGGTCGGCGACGTCGCCATTTCCGCTCCACCCGCCAGCATAACATCTGCATCTCCATATTGGATCATACGACCGGCATCACCAATACAATGTGTCGCCGTAGCACAGGCTGTCGTTATAGCATAGTTCGGTCCCTTGAGTCCGAACATAATGGAAACATTACCGGATATCATATTGATAATGTTTGCGGGTACAAAAAACGGGGAAATTTTACGAGGA
>NZ_CDLKIE010000087.1:0-4791 GCF_975902315.1 Kaarinaea lacus
GGTAAAGCAGCGGGTTGAGCATGATATTGGTAATGAAATAGCATTCGTGGGTGCAGTGGCAACAGGCATTTTCTATTTTCTGAATGATAGTTTTTGCTGCCTGGGTTTGGAGCATGTCACGCAGGTTGTAGTGATGGTCTCTGATATTGCCAAAACTTTCTGTCAGCGTTTCGCAAGGGTAGACGTCACCGGTTTCAGTTAATACCAGGTTGGCTTTTCCCGCATAACAGGGGATGAGTCGACGTTGTTGGTCGTGGGTCTCGCGGATTAAGTTTCGTTGCAGAATGTCTTGCGCGATTTTTAGTTTGCCGCCCTTGAATTGATAGTGAGGTGAGTCATTGTTACGAATTCTGTTGGCGAGCAAGTCTGAGAAATACCAGTACTTTTTCATGTCTACCGCTTTATAGGCAGGATTTCTTAAATCGCCCCGGACTAATGAAATGGTGTGTGTGGTGCTATGTTTTAGTGTAGCCACATAGTCAATGATGGCCTGCATTCTGTCCTGGTTCTGAGCGCAAAACACGGTATTCACGCCCAGTTCAAAATTAGGGTAAGCGTGTTTTAATTCACTCAACAGCTCATAGGTCTGTAAGGTTTTTTCAAAGCTGCCAGGTGTATTTCGCAACTGGTCATGCTGATCGTGTAAGTCATCGATTGATAACTTGACGACAATAACACTGTTCTTACAACGGCGAAGAATCTGTTCCGTGTGATCCCGAATGCGTTCAGGCATCAGGCCATTGGTGGGGTAAAGCATATACACCGGTTTGTTATTTTCATAAAAGATACGACTGATTTCGGGTAAGTCTTTTCTTAAATAAATTTCGCCACCGGAAAACGCCAGCCATAGTAAGTTGCCCATTGACGACGAAATACGCTGTATTTCATCCAGCGCCAACTCCGGTGCTTCTGGTGTGCAGGGATTATTATTCTCTAAATAAAAGCAGTAAGGACATTTGGCATTGCAACGACGGGTAACGAAAAACGTCAACTGGATAGGGCGCTGTTTATAGAAAATCGAAGGTATGTGTCGTATCGGTGAGTACATTACGTCACGTCCTTTGGCGCGAATTGGGATTTCACATAAGCGGAGATGCCTAATACGCTACCGGTACTGACGGCGACAGGGTATACCAATAAATAATAACTGCTGGCGGCCAGCGTAAAACGTAATCCCTGGGAGTGATACATGGTTGCCAGAAATCGGAAATTGATGCAAATATTGGTTAACAATAAAGCAAGTAAGATTGCCATGTATAAATTATTTTTTGTGATCACAAGCGCAATCAATAGCATAACTGTCAGGGCAAATGACAGGGTATTTAATTTAAGCTCATGAGAAGCGGTGCCTGAGTCGCTGAGCAGGTCTTTGTTCCCTAAACTGTAAGTGGTCCAAAAGCGCGTTTTCCGGATAGCGTTTCGTAATGATCGTAAGAAGGAAAAATTGAAAATATGTTTCACCTGCAATTGTGGATTAGTGATCAGTTTTACACCAGCCCGCTTCAGCCGGTGGCTATATTCCACGTCTTCAAGGATGGGAAACGCCTGGTTAGTAAAACCATTATGTTTGCGAAATAACCGGGCATACATGGCCAGAGCGTGTGTGGCGATGTAATCTGGACAGTTTGCATGCTTGGTTTCTGCGTAGTGTATAAACAGGGACTGGAAGCGACTAAAGAAATTATTATCGTAGGGTTGTTGGGTGTAGGTGCCGCCTACCATAACATTGTTACCAGCCTCAAGGTTGTCACTAACCGCAGCCATACTGTCGACGACGGTACGCAGGCTGTTTTTCTGTACTACGCAATCAGCATCCGTAAAAAACAGGATGTCACCACGGCTAGCTTTTACTCCTGCGTTACGGGCGTAACCTGCCCCCTGGTGTTGCGAAAGACTGATTAACTGGCACGGATATTCCCGGATAATGTCTCGGGATTCGTCGCTCGAATGGTCATCGATAACGATTACTTCATAATGTGGATAATCCGACTGAAAAACAGCGCGCAGGCAGGTCCCAATGGTCTGCGCGTTGTTGTAACACGGGATAATGACGGATATGCGTTTGTTCACTGACATACAGTCCTAATGCATGCGATCCTGATGACCACAAAAATTGATCAATATTTCCCCAGTTCACTTACTATAACTATAGGGCGACCAGAGTCGTCACAAAATGATGCAGATGTATCATTCCCAGTATTTTGACTCTGGCCAATACTTAGTCTTATAGCAGGGAAGAGGGAAATTCGTACAGCAGGATAGCAGGATAGCAGGGCGGGAAGCAGGACGATATTAATTGTACCTCGGAGGAGGTGTGCTATGGATGCAGTGAATAAATATCTAGTTATTCTACTAATGGGCCTATTTTCCTTGTGCTGGGCAGGCAGTAGCATGGCCGGCAACTGGAAAAATCCAGATTTATTAGTAGATGCTAAAACAGTGAAAGAAAATGCGAATAAAAAGGGTTATGTCGTTGTTGACTGTAGAGACTTGAAGGATTATCTCAAGGGACATATACCCGGTGCCATCAGTTTTGGCAAACGTTGTAAAAAAGCCCTACGGGATACAACATCCCGGGTATTCAGGGATACGGAGAAATATAATCGTCTGTTTAGTAAAGCTGGAATCAGCAACGACGACACCATCATCTACTACTACGATGGCCTGAAAACGCTAACAGACGCTACTGTTGGATTCTGGGTTACAGAGCTAATGGGTCATAAGAAGGTTCAAGTGCTTAACGGTGGTCTGGATGCATGGCGTAAAGCAGGGTATCGTCTGGATTCCAAGCCAGTTGTTAGAGAAAAAACCAAGTTTGTTGCGAAATTTGAACCCGCGTTATACGCAGAAACCTCGGAAATACTAAAAATTGCCAAAGCTGAAGAGACCAAGTCACAATTAATTGATTCCAGGACCGCAAAAGAAAATAAAGGTGCTGATATCCGGGCCATCAGGGGCGGTACTGTGCCACACACTAAACTTAATGTGAGTCATATCAATTCACTGGCAACCGAGAAAGATCCCAAATCCGGCAAATTAAAGCCTGTCGCTTATTTTGACTATGAAGCGGCCAACAAAGCGTACGGAGGTTTGGACAAGAAAAACAGGACTATCGCTTTTTGCCAAACCGGTACGCGTTCAACCATGACTTATCTGCAACTAAGAATGTTAGGCTTCGAAAATGTAGCCAACTGGGATGAGTCCTGGCGGGTTTATGGATCCAATCTTGAATACCCGGTCGAAGGTGAGCAATGGTTTAATTTTGCAGGCCTTAACAAGAAAATTAAAAATTTGGAAAAGAAAGTAAAAACCCTGGAAGCTGCAAATACAGTAGCCAAAAATAAATAAATAACAAAAAGGAAGTTTATACGAGTGTAGAGCGGTCACTTCATGTGACCGCTTTTTTTTTGCATTTTTGTTTGATGCTTGCAAAGAATGCCAGAGATCTATTTGAAAATATGCTACTTTAGGACAGCTGGTAGCGACATACTATTAAAAGAATAAGTCATTGTGAGAATGACACGTTGTATCATTGTCCTGTTTTGTAATTAATTAATCTTGAGTAATTAATATTTCACTGAGAATGGTAAATTTTAATGCAGACCTGGTTTGATGGTGTTAAACGGTTTTTTGGCGTTGAAGCAGAGAATATAAGCACTGCTGAAAAACTGGTTTCAGTAATGGGCAGTTTCTTTGGTATCTTTTTTATCGCATTGGTGAGTCATAAAACGATTGGTGCGCAAGGAACGGCGATTATTGTCCCTTCGATGGGAGCTGCCGCGGTGTTACTTTTTGCTGTTCCTCACGGTCGATTGTCTCAACCCTGGGCTCTGTTTGGTGGAAACAGTATTTCCGCGCTGATCGGCGTGAGTTGTTATAAACTGTTTCCAGATCCCATGTTATCCGGAGCGCTTGCAGTAGGACTATCCATTGGAGCCATGCACATTTTAAGTTGCATGCACCCGCCTGGTGGTGCTACCGCACTGGTTGCGGTCGTAGGTGGGCCCGCTATACATGACCTGGGGTACAAATTTTTATTTATGCCCGTCTTGCTCAATGTAGTGATAATCTTTTTTGTAGCGATCGTTTTTAACAGTGTATTTCCCTGGCGTCGTTATCCCGCCAGTATTATGCGTTTCACTAGTGTGCCGGGAGAAACCAGCTCGTCATCCGCACCGCGTATCGAAAAACGATTTATTGAAAAAGCAATGGAAGATATGGATAAGGTTGTGGATCTCACCACCGATGACATACAACGCTTAATTACTCTCACTCTTGAGCACACTGACCACGCAAATCTGAGTCCAAAAGATATAGTGCTTGGACGTTACTACACAAACGGAAAACATGGCGCCGAATGGTCGGTGCGACAAATTATCGACGAATCTCAATCGCCCACACCAGATAATGATATGGTGATATATCGCGTGGTAGAAGGCCGTGGACTAAAAAGTGCAGACAGTTGTACGCGTGACGAATTCGCTCGGTGGGCTGCACGAGAGGTGTTTTCTGCTAGTAAAAGATAATATCAGTCTTCCGCCTCTGAATTTGATGTTTAATATTCTTGGAAATTAAGAATCATGAGAATGAAAACCAGGGATATAATGACGTAGTGTCAAACACAATTTCAGACAATTATAGTTTGAAATGTTCTTCAACCGCTTCCAGTTTTTTTCAGATAAAAAACCCCGTCCAGTTAAACGATTGAATGCTCCAGTTTGCAGAGTGAGTGCTGTGATATTTCCGTGATGTTTGCGTGAGGTCCCCGTTAATTTTTCACCACACACTTAC
>NZ_CDLKIE010000088.1:0-13072 GCF_975902315.1 Kaarinaea lacus
ACCAACACCGCGCAATATGGCTGCAAACAGACTATTAAAGATTATCAACGCCACAAAAGGCTTATAACTGTGAACAGGCCTTTTAATTCTCAAGTAGAGCAGGATTAATAAAGACAGGCCAGTGACAATGAACAGCACCAGCAAAAATTGATAACTTACTTAGCCACTAATATTTGGCCTGCTCCCGATATGAATGCACACCACACCCAGAGTAAGACGGTGGACTTGCACATTAGTAAAACCCATTTTTTCAAACAGGCATTTGATCTGCTCCCGATCAGGAAATTCCAGAATTGAATGCACCAGGTAGTCATAAGCCTCAGGTACACGAGTAACCCAGGCGCCCAGGCGTGGAACCAGATAACGACAAAATACGCGATAGAAAGGGCGAATTGGAGCCCACGGATGCGATGCTTCGAGACAATAGAATTTTGCGCCTGGTTTAAGGACCCTCAGAATTTCCCGCAAGCTTTCTTCCATGTAAGTGACATTACGAATTCCGAATGCGCAGACCGCGGCATCCACCGAGGCATCGGCAAACGGCAGGGATCGCGTCAAACCCGCTACCCATTTCACATCCCGTATACCCGCTGATCGTCCCGCATTTATCATTGGAACACTGGCTTCCAGGACTACAACGAAACGATCGCGCGCCGCTAACCGCTTTGCCATTTCGCCACGCCCGCCGGCAATATCCAGTATGAATTGACCAGTGCGGGGGGCCATTTTTTTTACCAGTACCCGCCTCCAGTAACGATGGAGCCCCAAACTCTGCACATCAAGCAAACGGTCATAACGAGGCGCCAGGCGATGAAAGGTCTCAAACATCAGCCTGTCCCGTTCCTCCGGTGTTACCTCCTTCCCGGCAAACGTGTGCGAGTGGTCTATTTTATAACGTGGAGGCATTATGGGATCACACTGGCCTGGCTATCGCAAGCCACATAATTGCGATAACTGATAATAGTAGTGGTGGTAATGCAAGCGGCGCAAATCTGCGTTCATAACTATCGTACGAATTTATTTTATCCCTTGTTGAAGCAATATTTGGCTTTTGTGACGAAAATATTTGAGGTAACTGCACATGACCAAACCATATATCGGCAATTTCTATAGGTACAATTACGCACAATATCAACCCAATTTTCCATTTGAGCCACAACAAATCCAGCACTGGATAACCTTGAGTGATTAGCAACAAAATACCGCTTCCCAGCAATAAAAACAGTCCCAGATGTTCGAGCCAGAAAAACTTTAAAAAGTCCTGGTATAGTTGACGGAACTCATTACTTTGCTGATCCATCCGTCGCTTTGAAAGTTGCACTAACAACCATGCACCACCGGAAGGTCCAAGCCATAAAATCAGCCCTCCCACATGCATGAGCTTTAACAAAGGAAACCAGAATGTTATTTCTTTCATTTTAAAAAGCTGATAACAATAGTTCCACCGTTCAAGATTTTATTTCTGGTATTTTGATTTTTGATTTGCATGATCAAAACTTTGCATAAAGAAAAATTACTGGTTTACATTATTGTCTACCCAGTCACTACAAGGTAAACGCCTGATGCAATTCAGGCATCTCTACGTGAGTATTCTTTAATAACTTCGCAAAACTGTTCATACTGTCCTCTTCCCCATGTACCAGAAAGGTTGTCCTGGGATTGCCTGTCTGCTGATGCCAGGCAAGCAATTCTGCCTGGTCAGCATGTGCTGAAAAACCACCAATGGTATGAACCCTTGCGCGCACCGGAATCTCTTCGCCATAAATATTGACCCTTTTCGCACCATCGATGATGGATCTGGCCAGAGTGCCCCGCGCTGCATACCCGACAAAAACAATGCTGTTTTTTTTGTGCCATAGATTGTGTTTCAAGTGGTGGCGTACGCGTCCCCCGGTACACATACCGGAACCCGCCATGATTACCGCACCCCCATCAATCTGGTTAATCGCTATGGATTCCGCTGTCTCTCTGGTAAAGTGCAAACCGGGCAGATCGAACGGATCATACCCGTTATGCGAAATATCCAGTGTTTCAGCGTTATAACACTCCGGGTGTCGTTCAAATATCTGGGTAGCAGAAATTGCCATAGGCGAGTCAAGAAACACATTGGTATAGTGTTTGATCCTGTTATTTTCGACGCCTTCACGCAGGATATAAAGAATTTCCTGGGCACGCTCCAGTGCGAAAGTCGGAATAATGACATTACCGCCACGGCCAACAGTATCGTTGATCACGTCGTAAAGCTCATCGATTGATGGTTGCAACGGCTTATGTAAACGATCGCCATAAGTGGTTTCCATCACCACCGTATCCACGGCAGGGGGTATCGCCGGATCACGCAGTATTGCACGCCCGCTATAACCAAGATCACCTGAAAGCAGCAGGCGATGATGTTGATGACCTTCTGACAATTCAAGCAATATACTGGCTGAGCCAAGAATATGACCGGCATCAAGAAAAGTCGCACGGATATCTGGCGCTACTTCTACGACCTTGCCATAACGGGCACGGCGACCAATAAACTCAAGCGCGTTTAAGGCATCAAGCGTCTTGTAAAGCGGCTCATATTCACTAATTTTTTTACCGCGCCGTTTTGCCTTGCGCTGCTGGTAACGAGCCTCCTCTTCCTGGAGCCCGGCGGCATCCAGCATCACCAGTCGCGCCAGTTCGATAGTCGCCGCGGTAGTAATGATTTCACCCGTAAAACCTCTTTTAACCAGCAACGGAATACGTCCACAATGATCGAGATGCGCATGAGTAAGAAGCAGATAATCAATGGCGGCAGGATCAAATCCGAATGGTTCCGCATTTTCTTCAACAATCTCACGGCTTCCCTGATACATACCGCAATCAATAAGAATTTTTTTCCCGGCACATTCAACCAGATGACAGGAACCCGTAACTCCCCGGTCAGAACCGTGGAATGATATTTTCATTGTTTTCCCTTTTATTTAATAATCACAAACTGATTATCCAGTATCACACCTGAAGTGCAGCAACTTTTCTCAAATTTCTTGCTCCAGCTCAATTCTTTTATTTTTCTTTTCAAGCTTACTAAGCTTTCACGCTTCTAGCGTTCAGGCGAAATACCGCTTGAACTAAACTTATAGTACGGGTGCTTTAGCGAACAAAATACGCTTGGACAATCACCAGCTGTACAACTTATAAACGATAATTTGACGTATACGGAGTCCGTCTTATTGTCGATTCATTGTGTTATCCAGCTTCCGGCGAGGTGTATAATATTCACCCTGGCCAGTCGGCAAGATTAACCATAAGGCTCTGTATAACGGACCAATCCAGAAGAAGCACTAGCAAAATGCCCGATATGCTCTTCAATGAAGAGGAAACAGATCAAGCACCTGTCGGTGTTATCACCGAGGTTCATGGGCCCGTAGTGGTCATTGCCTGTGAACATTTGCCACCCTTACGCCAGGCCCTGCGTAGTCAGATCAATGAGGAAAGTTATCTATACGAGGTTCACCAGCATCTGGATAAACGTCACATCAGAGCCATTACTCTGCATGGTACCGCTGGATTGAGCCGCGGCATGCCGGTATACGACACCGGCTCGCCATTACACATTCCTGTTTCACCGCAGTGCCTGGGGCGACTGTTAAATATTTTTGGCGAACCACTGGATGGGGGTACCAGATTACCACAAACAGAGTTTCGCAATATCCATGGCAGCCCGGTAAAACTGGCGGATGCGGTGGGCGTCAGTGATGTACTGGAAACGGGTATCAAGGTTATCGATTTGCTGTGCCCGTTTGTCAAGAGCGGCAAGACCGGGCTGTTCGGTGGTGCCGGCGTTGGTAAGACCGTGCTGATCATGGAATTCATGCATGCAGTCGCAACCTTGCATAAGGGAGTCTCGGTCTTCGCCGGTGTGGGTGAACGTATCCGCGAAGGCCACGAACTCTGGCATGAAATGCAGGCGGCCGGTGTCATGCAACAAACCACCATGGTATTCGGGCAGATGGATGAATCACCTGGCGTACGATTTCGTATTGGAATGTCCGCCCTCACTTACGCCGAATATTTACGCGACACCTTAAATAAAGAGGTATTGTTCGTCATGGACAATATCTTCCGCTTTGTACAGGCAGGCAGCGAAGTATCCAGTCTGCTTGGGAGAATGCCCGCTACTGTCGGATACCAGCCAACACTGATTACCGAGGTGGCTGAGATGGAAGATCGCATTGTTTCCACTGGCCAGGGCGAAATCACTTCAGTACAGGCAGTATATGTACCAGCGGATGATATGACTGATCCGGCAGTAAGTGCTATTTTAAGCCATCTGGATACCACGGTAATCCTGTCCCGCGCTCAGGCCGCCAAGGGTATCTATCCGGCGGTAGACCCACTGCAATCAGGCAGCAAACTCATGGATCGCCATACCCTGGGTGATCGCCACTATGCGGTGGCAGAAGGTGTGCGCGAACATCTCGCACGATATCATGAACTGGAAGACATTATCTCCATGCTGGGTCTTGAGGAACTGTCACCCAAGGACCGGAAAATCGTTATGCGTGCACGCAAACTACAACGCTATCTTACTCAACCTTTCTGGGCAACGGCCTCACACTCGGGAATCAGGGGTGTTTCGGTTTCATTGCAGGATACCTTAAATGACTGCGAAGCCTTTATGCTGGGCCAGTTTGATGAACTGTCAGAAGAACAGTGCTACATGCGTGGCACCATGGCCGACAGGGATACGGCGATAAACGCAAATCCCGCAACGGAGGCAATAACATGAAGACCTTTAATCTGACGATCAGAGATACAACCCGTACCGAGCGTTTTGAGCATGTCACTTCTTTCGTTGGCGAAGACACTTCCGGCAGTTTTGGCATCCAGGCCAGTCATGCACGTCTAATGGCCTCCCTGGTTTCAGGTCTGGCACGTTTTCGCATCGCGAACGATTCCTGGCAATACCTGGCCATGCCCGGCGCGTTACTCTATTTTTTAAATAATGAATTAACAATCACTACACGACGTTATTTGCTCGATACAGATTACCAGCGCATCAGCAACGCACTACAAGAGCAGCTACTTGCTGAAGAAGAAAAACTGAAGACGATGAAGAACAGCCTGCATCGTATGGAAGAAGAAGTCCTGAAACGTATGTGGGAACTCGGTCGCAGTGAAGTTTAAACATTATGATACTGCCTAATTTAAACAACAGTAAAGGCAGGCAGCAAACCTGAATAAATGCAGAAACACATGCAAAAACCTATGCAAAAAAAACAGGAAGAACTTAAAAAACAGGTGGAACTCCAGACCCGGCGTATGCGCCAGGCCGAAGAGGATCATCCTACTTTAATTGCGCAAACTGTCTATGTGGGTACGCTAGGTCTGTTGTTTGTACTCCCGGTAGTGGGTGGTGCTTATCTTGGTCGATGGCTGGACAGCATGCTGGAAGGATATTCCATGCGCTGGACCCTGAGCCTGATTATCCTCGGCGTCTTCGTTGGCGCCTTTAATGTGTACCTGTTTGTGAGGGAGCACTAATGGAAGGCGAAGGTATCGGCGTTGGTACACTTTTTCAATGGGGCTTCATATCCATTACCAATACGGTGGTCACCACCTGGATTATCCTGGCGATCGTTGGTCTATTTGGCTGGTTAGCCAGTCGTCGCCTGTCGCTGGAACCCAGCCCTTTTCAGACTGCCATCGAAGGCGTCGTCAGTAGTATCGAAGAAGCCATTCGTGCGGTAGCACCCGAGCAAACACAACTGTTACTGCCGTTTATTGGCAGCCTATGGGTGTTTCTGGTAGTAGCTAATCTCAGCGGCCTGATACCGGGGGTACATTCCCCCACGCGCGATTTGTCCGCCACCGCGGCGCTAGCTATTTTAGTGTTTCTTTCGGTACACTGGTTTGGAATTCGCAGCCAGGGATTTAAAGCCTATATACGTCACTATCTTACTCCCAGCCCCATATTACTTCCTTTCCACATCATCAGCGAAATTACCCGTACCATCGCGCTGGCGGTACGCCTGTTCGGTAACATGATGAGCCTGGAAATGGCAGCATTATTAATTCTCATGGTAGCCGGGTTTCTTGCACCGGTACCTATCCTCATGCTGCATATCATCGAGGCCCTGGTACAAGCTTATATTTTCGGCACACTGGCACTTATATATGTTGCTGGTGGATTACAATCACAACAACTGCGTCAACGGCATCAGCATGAACACCCACAGCAGAGCCGCCAATCACAAAAGGAGTAAGCCATGCCTGATTTAACCGACTTTACTTTGGTTTCCACGGTAACCGCCGTGCTGGCCATTGCCATTGGTGTAATACTGCCAGCTTATGCCATGGGCCGCGCCATCAGCAGTGCCATGGATGCCTTATCCCGGCAGCCGGAGGCAGAGCGCGCTATCACCCGTACCCTGTTCATTGGCCTGGCCATGATTGAATCCCTGGCCATTTACGTGCTGGTAATCGTGCTTATTATTCTGTTCCGCAATCCGTTACTGGAATACCTATTAAAATGACCCAAAACGGCATCGGAATAACAACTGGAGTGCTATCGTGGAACTGAACTGGTCCACTTTTATCCTGGAGATCATTAACTTTCTGGTCCTGGTGTGGATCCTGAAGCGTTTTTTGTATAAACCGGTACTGAATGTTATCGCGCGTCGCAAGGCAGGCATCGAGCAAACGCTCGCTGATGCGAAAAAATTATATGATGACTCCGAGTCGCTGCGAAACCAGTATGAAAACCGTCTGCGTGACTGGGAACGAGAACGTCAGCAGGCACGTGATGAGTTACAGTCTGAGATTGACGAACAACGTGTGCAGTTAATGCAGGAACTGCACGCGTCGCTGGAACAAACACGGGAGAAAGCTGAAGTCAGCGAACAACGCCGTTTGCAGGATCTAATCAATAAAGGCGAAGCAGAGTCTTTGAAATACGGTGCACAGTTTGCAGCACGCTTGCTGGAACAGGCTGCGGGTCCGGACGTGGAAACCCGGCTGGTGAAATTATTCATCGATGAACTCAAGCGTTTACCCACAAAACGCCTCAATGCATTACGTACAGGCTGGGCGGAGGAACCGAATGAAGTACACATCGTCAGCGCCTATCCGTTGACAGAATCACAACGCGAGGAACTGGAACAGGCCATAAACAAACTGATGCAACGAACGCAATCATTCAATTTCAAACAGGACAACGCACTCCTGGCTGGCCTGCGTATCAGCATTGGTGCCTGGGTACTTGGTATTAATGTGCGGGATGAACTGAAAGGTTTCACGGAACTTGGTCATACAGAACTTAGTCATACGGAACCGGGCCATGAAAACTGAGACATCACATTCCGGATTTCTAAGAAAACAGGCTGAGTGGGTAGCGCGTTATCGCCCGGGCCTGCGTCTTAGCGAACGTGGTACGGTGGTGTCGGTCGGCGACGGTATTGCCTGGATTAGCGGTCTGCCCTCCGCTGCCATGGATGACATTCTCTACTTCGAAGATGGAAGCCAGGCCATGGTTTTTGACCTTACCGAGGAACGAATTGGTGCCGTGCTGCTGCGTGAAACTGAGCAGCTAACGGCGGGCACCTCGGTGCAACACAGCCGTCGTAGTTTAAGCATTCCGGTTGGCGATAATTTTCTGGGACGCATCGTCGACCCGCTAGGTCTGCCACTGGACGACGGGCCACCTGTACGCCACAGCGGTTGGCAAGCACTGGATCGCAGTTCCCCCTCGATCACATTGCGGGATTTCGTCCACCAACCTCTTTACACCGGAATCAAGGTTGTTGATACATTAATTCCCATAGGCAAGGGACAGCGACAACTACTCATTGGTGACGAGGGCCTCGGGCGCAGCTCAGTCGCACTGGATACCGTCATCAACCAGGCGGGTAAAAACGTGCGCTGTGTGTATGTACTCATCGGGCAAAAACGTTCCACCGTCGTCAACACTATCGACACGCTTCGGACATACGGGGCCCTGGATTTCACCACTGTTGTTGTGGCCGAAGCCAGCGCCTTGCCCGGCTTACAACACCTGGCACCCTTTGCCGGATGCGCACTTGCCGAACACTGGATGCAGCAAGGGATCGACACGCTGATCATCTATGACGATCTTTCAACACATGCCAAGACTTACCGTGAACTTTCATTGTTACTACGTCGCCCTCCCGGGCGTGAAGCCTATCCGGGTGATATCTTCTCGGTCCACGCTCGACTGCTGGAACGGGCCACCTGCCTCAACGCCGCCCATGGCGGTGGCAGCATTACTGCACTGCCTATCGTGGAAACCAAGTTAGGTGAAATTGCTGCCTATATCCCTACCAACCTGATCTCCATAACCGACGGTCAGATCTATCTGGATCGTAGTTTGTTTGCGGGTGGATTCCGCCCTGCTATCGATATTGCCCGCTCCGTTTCGCGTATCGGTGGCCAGGCACAACATCCACGCATAAAAGAAGAAGCTGGACGAATGAAACTGGATTACCTGCAGTACCTGGAACTTGAAGTATTTACACGTTTCGGTGCCAAACTGGAAACTTCCATGGAGGCAGCGATTCGCAAAGGTCGTTTGCTCCGTGAAATCCTCAAACAGGAACGTCTCTCCCCACAGCCCATCACCTTCCAACTGGCCTGGCTAATCGCCTTCAACAACGGACTATTTGAAGAAGATGAGCCCGAACAGATCCCCGCCCGGTTGTCTTTGCTGGAAGCCAGACTCAAACACAGCGCGCTGACCATCGATAGTCCACGCGAACACTGGTCAGATGCCGTATTGCAATGGTTAAGCACCCCGGCTAAAGAGAGTTCAAATTGACACGCCGTCGAGAACTGGAAGAACACCGGTATAAGCTTGGTGAGATTCGGGACATCATGAACTCCATGAAAATCCTGGCCTACATGGAAACGCGAAAGTTGAACCGCTTTCTTGATAACCAGCAGGCGATGATCGATAGCATTGAGGCAATAGCAGCAGACTTCGTCAGCTTCTTTCCGGAAACTCTGCCAGCTACTAAAAAAGCAATCGAAGTCTATCTTCTAATAGGATCGGAACGTGGTTTTTGCGGCAACTTCAACGAGGCACTACTTCCTGTCATGGAATCCTGCATTGCCGATGACACTAACAAAAATTCCATCCTGATCACTGTCGGTCACAAGCTGCATACTGTGCTCGAAGCTGATTCACGGGTAAGCGCCAGTATCGATGGTGCCAATGTAGTAGAAGAAGTAGAAATGGTACTAACCAATATCGTGGATACCCTGGTCAACTTGCTGACCACACACCCGACCCTGTCACTGTTTGCCATTTATCATGCTGAAGACCATGGCAGCGTGAGCTCAGAAGAAGAACAGCAGATTCTAATGCAAAAGCTGTTACCCCCCTTCGAGCGTTATCAGGGCAAGATACCCGGCTTCCCCCATCCCCCCATCCTTAACGTGCCGCCAGCAGATTTTTTTCTGGAGCTGACAGACCATTACCTGCTATCGGCTCTGCACGAAATACTTTACACCTCGTTGATGGTAGAGAATCGTCGGCGCGTGCAACATCTGGATGGTGCCGTGCAACACATCGAAGAAAAGACTGCCGAACTTACCAGTAAATGCAATGCACTGCGCCAGGAGGAAATTATCGAAGAAATAGAAGTTATTCTACTCAGTGCTGCCAGCCTTGATAGTGAACAGACAGAAGGAAAATTAACAGACGAATAGAAGATTCGGTAAATGACAATGCTGGAAGTGTGCAATAATTTTTTGTTGCCAGAAGACCGTAATTGGTACTGCACTGAAGCAATGATTCCCTGAATACTCAGCTAGTCCGCTAATTATTATCTAGCAGTATATAAGTAGCCACTGGTAACAGCAGGCCCTCATTATTTTTAGCGTTTTCAAGTAGCGGTTCAGTTTATCCTTAGAAAACTAACACCGAGCAATACGGCTGCAAACAGACTATTAAAAATTATCAACACCAAAAATGGCTTATAACTGTGTACTGGTCTTTTAATCCTCAAGTACAGCAGGATTAATAAAGACAGGCTAATGATTATAAATACGACCAGGAAGGGTTGATAAATATTTAAAACAATTCGAGTAAAAATCGGTAATTCCCGTATAAATCCCGCTACCTGCAACTGATATTCCGAGATCAGGAAAAAAAGTGCCAGGTATAAACAACAACTTACTATCGTTAAAGCAATAGATAACCACCTGATCCATACGGGCGCCCGTTGTAACTCAAGCGCGTCCTGGACCCAGCCACGCTCAAGTTTTGCCAGGTTCGAATCTTTTAAATCGGGCTCCATTTTAATGTGTCACCAATATCAACGTGAGGATAGTTCCATCTATGTTTAACTAAATATGAGTAGAGATAAATCTAAAAAACCACATAGACCGGATATCGGCAGATACATGCCAATTCTTTGCAGGTTTTCACAAGTGACTTCACCCTGTGCGGCGGGAATTGAACAATATTTCCAGCACTAGCAACATACTGTTCTGCACGGCTTTTTACTATTTCTCCAGGCAATAGCAACGAAAAATTAGACCCAGTTCTCATTCGTTGAGATTACTAGTCGTAATTTGCGATTTTTTTGCTATTAATTAGGTTTCCCAAAAGTGAAAGTGTTTGCCAAACGCGGAGATGTATATGCGAAATGAATTTTATAAAGTACTGGTAAGTTTGTTTACTTTAGCAGTTGTAGCGGGATGTTCCACTACGTCTGAAATGATAGAGGAACCCACCGTGCAAGCGGAACAGGAAGCTGTACCGGAACAAGTAGCAATTCAGGAGCCTGCCCAGGCCGCGCCAGAAGCGGATGTGACCTTGCAAACTACATTCTATTTTGATTTTGATGATGCCACGCTACGACCTGATGTTCGCGAGGTATTAGCAGCACATGCCGAGCGAATAAAAACTGAATCTCAAAATGTGCGTATTGAAGGCTATGCCGATGATCGTGGAACAGAAACGTATAACAAAGCACTCGGACAGCGTCGCGCAGAAGCAGTAAGGGATTTACTGATATCTAAGGGCGTCAATGCCAGTCAAATAGAAACCTTGAGTTTTGGTGAGAAAAATCCCCAGGCCTCAGGTAGTGGCGAGATCGTGTGGCAGCAAAATCGCCGCGTTGTATTAAAATAAGCAGATCCGCAATTAACGATAACCGGACTTGGCATAAGAATAATTCGCTGAGTCCGGCTTGCCAAAGTCAGGCTGAAATCGTTGACAATTAATTCTTCATCATTAAGCAATTCCTTTTTTTACGCTAAGGCAAATCCTCATCCTGCTCGGCAATGACTAGCAAACCGGTACAACGCCACTAAGACGCTACCAAACCACTTCGCCGACCTGAGAATGTTGCAAAATCGCTATAAACATTAACTAGCAAATCTAGTAATGATCATTCTGGCCAGTTTTGTGAACTGGATCACACCCATTTCCCCAACTGGCGCGTTTATCTTAAGGTAGTATCCCGAAAAAGAGGCAAAGAGACTCCTATGACTTCAAGTAGTAACGCAGTTTTAGTAAATGAACAAAGAAAATATCCTCGATTTAACATGCAAATTCCTGCCAGTGTAAGGTTAAAAGATGGCGTTCATTATCAGGGCAATACAAACAACGTCAGCAATAATGGCGCATTTGTTGAGTATAGCGGCATCACCGATATCACTAGCGAAACACACTGTATATTGACTTTGTTTGTAGAAGGAAAAAACTATTCAGAGGAAATAAAAATTAAATGTATTATTAAGCCGGCTCGAAAAGGTGGTATAGGCCTGGAATTTAAAACCATGTCGGTGAATGACTTTGTAAACTTCATTGATTTACTTTCCAGCAACGCACCTGATCCTGAAAAATATTTTGCTGAGCTGAAAAATAACCCTGGTGTAGACCTGGTGAATGAAATCTAATACTAAAAACCTAACAACACATTAACAACATAATAAAGAAGCAACGGGGGGTCAGATCACAATTATTAATGGGTTTACCTGCCTCCAAACTCAATTGGGATCTGCCTCCTTTTTTTTAGCACCCAAACCCTTCAGTTACACCGCCAGCCCTATTTAAAAAAGGCCACTGCTGAGTGGCCTTTATTTGCATCACTATCATTATTACTTACACCCTGGTTTACAATTCCGCACCGTGTGAAATCAACAGGTCAACGACTTCCGGCGAAGATCCGATTTTGGCGAAGCGTAGCATCGATACGCCGCTGGGTAATTTATGATTAACACTGGCGCCAGCTTTGATTAACGAGCGACATAAAAGGTAGTCCTGAGAGAAAATAGCTATAAATAGCGGTGAAACGCCCCTGTTATCTGTAGTATTAACATTGGCGCCTCGTTCCAATAGCAGATTCACCACTTCTTCCCAATGGTTGTGCCAGCGATTGTCGCCAGTAGCATTTATATCGACCTGGTTGGCGGCGTGTCCCAGCACTGATATCATCAATGCTGTTTGCCCGTCTTTGTTACGAGCTTCGATATTGGCCCCCCTGTCTAACAGCTTATTACTGACCTGGGGGTAACCTAGCAGCGCCGCCGAAATAAGCGGCGTAAATCCGAGATTATCCCTGTGTTCGAGTGAGGCACCCAGTTTTAGCAGTTCATGCGCTAATTCGGGGGGACCAAACATTGCCGCGAACAGGGGTGAATGCCCGTCCTTGTCGGTCTTGTTCAGGAGTTTCTCGTCTTTTACATAATTCAGGAATTTTTCATTATTACCATCGCTTGCCAGGTAAACCAGTTCATCGATTTGTTGACTTGCGACTAAATCAGCAGAGATTGAAGGGGAATACAGAAAAACGACAAAAAAGAAGGAACTTAATAAGCTAGATACAACATTAGCCATTGATTACTACCACCACTACTTTATACAACTTACATTCCTGTATCGGATGATGTGGTTGATATTCAATAGTCCGCAGCAAACTATGTTCTTAAAAACCAGGAATTGTGCACTGAATCACATAGTAAATATCATTGGCACATCAACCTACAGGAAGATTTAGCGTTAGATATATAGTAGGACGCGGCGTATTTAGAATAAAAGTGACGCCAGAGAGACGAGATCCTGTAACCTGGTCAA
>NZ_CDLKIE010000089.1:0-5866 GCF_975902315.1 Kaarinaea lacus
GCTATGAGTATTCTTTTGCCGAAGATACGATAATAAGTGCTCCTTTCGATATTAATTTTGAATTAGCGCGGTTTGCAACGACGATGAGTAAAACATAATGCAAAATCTCGGATAGGGTATTTGCTTATTGAACTAAGAAAATTTCTTATTGCCAGGTATTAAGATGAGGGAGAGAAAGTGATTAATAAATTTTAATCGCTATTTAGATAGCAAAATAAAGTATTCTATTTGGTACATAGGGTAGCGGTTTAATAAATACTTAGTTTCGAACTTAGAATAAGATAAATATCTGTATTTATCGATGAGCAGACATTGCATGACTCATAACCCAACGCCAGCTTTGGGGAGGACTACATTTAGATTAACAGTAAGCAAATGGCAGCAATCAGTATAAATGAGAAGTAAACCGCAAAACTATCGTTCTGTTTTTATACCCAGCTACTATTAATAAAAAAAGGCGGTGATTAACCGCCTTTTTCATTCTTAATTTAAGTCGATCTATTACAGAGGTCTTTTAATACTCACGGCGCCACGAAGATCACCCGCTTTGTAGCCTTTAGCCTGATCGTGTGGATAGCGTTCTTTCAACAAGGCTTTCACTTCATCTTTCATTCCCGCGGGATCACCATGGCAGGCGAGGCATTGACCTTTAACACCTATGGCTTTCATGAAACGAAAGTATTTACCATTGGGTTCTTCCACAATTTCGGCGAATGCCATTTTGTCAAACTTTTCCCCCTTGGCGGCCCGATCCTGAAACTTTGCTAACACTTTCTGCTCCCAGGGATCAGGTAAACCCAACATAGGATTACGTACCCGGGTGCCAACGCGTGTCACCTTCCAGCCTTTCTCCCGGGAAATTTGCGCAGTAATCTGAGGCGCCAGTTCCGAACAAACTTTTACCGCAGCGACCGGCCCACCTGCCTTCATTTCCTTTTTCATGGCACCACCCAACTGTTTCACAAAAGCTTTTGTGGTTGCGACAGCTTCCTCCTTCATGGCTTTCATATCCTCGGCAACAACTACAGAACTGATGCTGGTGAAGAATACGGAAATTATAAAAAGGGACGACAATTTTCTCATGCGATCCTCCAAATAGAGTATTAATAACAAAGGGTTATATGATTGAAAAGAATAAAATGCAAATACACGACAAGTATATTAGAGATTTCTTATTTTTCATCCCGGGCTAATAGTCATTAAGTGTCTCTTAAGAATACGCAAGGCATACGCCCGTCATCTGAAACAGACAAGGATAGCCAAACAAATTGTAGAAGTAGTCGTTACCGTTTTCTCGGAAGCAATGGCTGTGCGATAACCTGTATTTCATTGTCTGAAATCAGGCCGTCGCCATTTTCATCAATCTCTTCAAACAGCATAGGACCCGAATCCGCGAGTTCGGGAATTTTACTGCGCATAGTAACGATGTTGGGGTCGGTCTGGAACTGGGCAAATTCATGCACATCCAGAAAGCCGTCGAAGTTAGTATCGTGACGATTGAATGCATCACGGATGGTTAAAAAGTGCTGTCTCAATTCCGGGCTAGGTACGGAAGGATCACCAATCTCATCTGCGCGTTTCTTTGACGCATTGCCTGCGCATGATGTAATTACCAGAACTGTTAAGATTAAGCCCAATATCTTACACATTGCTTGAGATAGTTTTTTCATTTATCGCTAGCCTTTTTTTGTTATCTATCGACTGGTGATTTATTGCTCTACCTGGAGTTCGGCAACTGCCGTTTCATCTTTATAATGTAGCATAGTATAAATAGCAGGGACGAGTAACAAGCTGACAATCATAGAAAACGACAGGCCTGCAACAATGGTAACCGCTAAAGGCTGCAGCATTTCGGCACCCTCGCCCAATCCTAAAGCTAACGGCAACATACCCACCACAGTTGTTAACGTCGTCATCAATATCGGACGCAAGCGAAGCCGTGCTGCTTCTATAATTGCTTCTCGTTTCGCCATACCTCGCGCACGCACAATCTCGATATATTCCACCAGCACTATGGCGTTATTGACAACAATGCCGGCTAACATGATCAAACCCAACTTGACCGGCATGGATAACTGTAATTCCATAAAATCAACGCCCATCGCAACGCCAATAATCGTAAAGGGAACACTAAGCATTATGACCAATGGATTACGTAATGACTCATATTGCACCGCCATAACCACAAACACCAGAAACAGGGCCAACCCTATTAATACAGGAACCATCTGCCTGCCTTCCTGCAAAGCTTCCTTGGAGCCTGCCTCATACAAATTGTATCCAGCCGGAATAGAAAATTCCTGCAATACCGTGTCCATCTCTTGCAGCACGCCGCCCAATGTCGCATCTTCAGATATCGAGGCACTGACTTCTACAATACGCATTTGATTGTCTCGGGTAATGCTGGCTGGCGATTTTATTAACTGTATTCTGGCAACGTTGCCCAAATAAATCGGTGGGTTGTCTTTGGTACCGGCAAAGAGTAATACCGATTCCAGGTCCTGCGGATTAGCCGCCTCGGTTTGTGGCAATCGAATGCGCACATCGTAGGCACGGTCGCCTTCGATAAAATCAGTAACGACCTTACCTTCCAGTGCCACTTGCATGGCATTCGTAATATCTTCCACATCAATACCTAAAGCACTGGCCCGCTCACGATCAATATCAATGGATAACTCAAAATTTTCGTCCTCTAACGAATGTTCTAAATTCTGCAGCCCTTTTATAGTGCCCAGCTTTTCTACCAGCTCATTTGCCATACCTTCCAGTACATTCATATCCGAGCCTCGAATACGCAGACTAATATCTTCATCCCCGCGACTGGTGCGTATACCTCGAATACCACGCTGATACATGCGGACCTTGATACCTGCCAATTGCTGTTTAGCGATCGCTTTTTTCATTTTCTTGATCCATGCGTGACTACTGAGCGCCCTGTCACTCAATGGAACTAACTGCACGGTCATCGTAGTACTATTGGGAGTTTCACGTTCGGTGCGACCAAAAATCCGCCCCCCCACAAGGGTGAACACCATATCGGCTTCGGGTTGGGATAAAAATAATTCCTCAATTACTCTGGCGCCACGATCCATTTCATCCAGGGTAACCCCTGGATCAGCAGAAATACGCACAGTAATACGACCGTCATCGAGTTTTGGTAAAAATGCTTCTTTCCCACTAAAAATAGTTGGAAACGCATAGAACAACCCAGCAATAAAAATGATGGGTAATACCCAGGGTAGACGCAATACCCAGCCCACAACGACACCATATAGTTCCTGCAACGCGTGCATGCGGCCGTCGATAAACCTGCGCACTCGGCTTTCCCTGGCCGTGGTGACTTTAGCAGCCAGCGCCGGCACCAGTGTTAACGCAATAATCATCGACGCCAGAATAGCCGCCGAGATGGTAATGATTAATTCCCGAAACAATAATCCCGTTAGTCCACCAATAAACAGGAAAGGCAAAACGGCTGCCAGGTTGGTGGAAGTAGCGGCAACAATGGCACTATTCACTTCCTTTGCTGCGGTTATAGCCGACTTTTCAACAGGCTCGTTATCTTCTCGTTGATGCCGATAAATGTTTTCCAGCATTACAATCGTATTGTCCACCAACATACCAACACCCAGGGCAAGCCCACCCAGCGTCATAACGTTCAACGTCAATCCACCCAGGCCCATCAACACAAAGGTCACCATGATAGCAATAGGAATGGCGCTGCCGATGATCAAGGTGCGACGTAAATTACCAAGAAAAATATAAACCACTGCCATGGCCAACAATGCGCCGCTCAATGCGGCCAAAGTTGAGTTGTTTAGTGACTGTCGAATGTAGATGGATTGATCCGACACCGGCACCATTTCGATATCTTCGGGTAACAGTCCCTGCTGCCGCAAATAGGCTATACGGTCATTAACCACTTCAACCACGGCCACGGTGTTGGCCGATGGCTGTTTCTGAATTGACATTTTGACACCGCTAATACCGTTGGCCCGTACTCTTATACGTTCATCTTCATGCGTATCAATGACGTTTGCCACTTCATCAAGATAAATTGTATTACCGTTTGGTAGTCTCAGAGGTAGTTGTTTGATTTGTTCAACGCTGGTAAATCGCCCGCTAATCCTGCCCGATATCTGTTGCCGGGACATTTGCAATCTTCCCGTGGGATCCTCTCGGTTGCCCCGTTGCAAGGCATCAATGACATCGTCCATTGCCAAACCAATACCCGCAAGGCGCTGTTGATCAACCAGCACATGGATTTCCCGCACCATGCCGCCACCGATTTCCGCAGCGGCAACACCCGGCAGGTTTAAAAACCATTTACGCAAGACATCATCTGTCCATGATCGCAACTCAACGGCGTCACGTAACTGCGAAGTCACGACGAATTCCAGAACCGGTATCTGTGAAGGATCTCTTTTATAAATAACCGGTGGATCGATCGTGTCCGGTAAAAAACGTTTGGCGCGGTCAAGACGAGTACTGGCATCACGCAAAGCGATATCGATATCTTTTCCGTATTGAAACGAGAGATCAACGGAAGTCGCGCCCTGGGAAGTTCTGGACTGAACATTCACCGCATCTTCAGTGATTGCCAGCTGTTCCTCCAGCTGCCGGGTCACCCGGTCTTCCATTACCGTCGCCGGAACGCCAGGATCAAGTATGCGAACCCGGATATCGGGGTAAATAATATGTGGTAGCAAATCGATGGATAAGCGACCGAGCGAAAACACGCCTAACACAATCACAGCCAGGGCGATCATACTGACACCAACCGGGTGCCGAATCGACCACGCAGCCAGACCACCGGTACGGGCTGTCAGCTGTTTTAATCCCAGCTTAATGGGTTGTTGTGCCATAGGTGTTTAGCCATTTTGTTTGCCATCGTGCTCGCTACTGTTTATTAGCCCACAGGATCCGTGGATTGCTTTTGCTTTTTCTTGTCCTTTGCCTCTTTACTTTGACCTGCCTTCTTTGCCTTTAAAGAAACGACCTTTACCTTCTTCCCGTCTGCCAGATCAAGAAATCCTTTTGTTACCACTTGCTGGCCTTCGTCAAGGCCTTTTAATATCTCAAGCTGTTCCCCAATGCGAAGCCCACCTACCACCGGTTTTCTTTTTACTTTACCTTGTTCGTCAATCGCAAACACATACTCACCCTTTTGGTCACGGCGTAGCGCATTAAATGGAATGACTAATCGCTCTGCGGCCTGGGTGTGTAACCTGATTCGGCACAGTTGTCCCGGGCGCGCGCCCTGCGGTACCGGTTTTAACTCCACTTCAACAGTACCTCGGCGGGTCACTGGATCAAGATTGGGATGAATACGACTAATACGGCCCTTGAAGGTTTGATCACCCAGCGCATCAATTGATACATCGACTCCATCATTAACAGAAAGCTTGGAAATTAACAGTTCCGATAAAGTGACCTCGGTAACCAGTGATGTGGGATCGGAGATCGTTAAAAGGTGTGTATAGCGTTCTGCAATATTACCAGGTTCAGTGTGTCTGGCACTGACAATACCGGTGATTGGGGATTTAATAACGGTATACGATAGCCGTGTTGCCAGTATTTCTTCATCCGCTTTGGCAACCTGCAATGCGGTTTCGATCCGGCTTAGTTCCTCATCGGAAACCAGTTTTTTCTTATAAAGATTGCGGGTGCGATTAAGATCCTGCTCTGCCTGCAACCGGGTTGCTAATGCCCTGGCCAGCTGCGCGCGTAATAACTTGTCATCAAGACGAACCAGCATGTCGCCTTTTTTTACGCGATCCCCTTCAAAGAATGGCAATTGAATGATCTCGCCGTCTTCCTGGTTGTGGATTTTCACTTCCCGTCGCGCACGCAAAGTACCGGTGCGGAC
>NZ_CDLKIE010000090.1:0-3865 GCF_975902315.1 Kaarinaea lacus
GCGTTGGTTCGAAAACCCAAAGCCCACATCATAATATCGCCTGATATTACTTTTTCACGAAGCAACCAGGTTATTAAGTCGAATGGTGTTATTAAAGTGCCAACTGCGAATATCCAGTTACAGGGAGTCACTGATACCTATAATCAACTGGCGACATTGTTTATCGTCAACGCCAGTTCAAGGGCAAAACCTGCTCAATCAATAAGTCAACTTAATCTGGAGTTTGGTAAATCGGTGTGGATGCACGGATATGGGCTTAATGCCCATGTCACTGGAGACTTGTCACTCATCGACCTGTCTAGAAATAAAATTATCGCAGACGGAAAACTAAATGTACTTCGCGGAAACTACAAGAATGACAAAAAGTATTTTGCAGTATCAGGCGGCGTGTTGAAGTTTAATAAAAATCGGCTGGATAATCCTGACCTGGAATTGAAGATCTTTCAAAAACAGGATGACGGTTCATCAACTGAAATTCTGCAAGGCCCATTACAGTCTCTTCATATGCTTAAAGAAGGGGCAAGCAAAAAAGATTTATCCCAGCAAGACGTCAACCGTGTCGCTTTAAATGGTAATTAGTATTCGCTTTGAAGCCCTGGTTTTACGTCGCAAATTTGGCAGACCCCGCGTTGTTTTAAATAAAGTAAATTCCTGCACAGTTTTCACCGCTGCTTTTGCTGTCATTTTTCGTTAACACTCAGTAATACTAACAGCGAGCCCACCCAGGGATGTTTCCTTATATTTTTCGGACATTTCCAGGCCGGTTTGTTTCATGGCGGCGATACAATTATCCAGGGGCATAAAATGTTGACCACTTCCCCGCATTGCCAGCGACGCCGCGGTATACGCCTTGATGGCGCCAAAGCCATTGCGTTCAATACAGGGGACTTGCACCAGGCCGTTCACTGGATCACAGGTCATTCCCAGGTGGTGTTCAAGCGCAATTTCAGCCGCATTTTCTATTTGTTCGGCTGTACCACCACGCACTGCACATAATCCGGCGGCGGCCATGGCGGCCGCTGATCCCACCTCACCCTGGCAGCCCACTTCAGCCCCGGAAATTGAACTGCGGTGTTTAATGATGCCACCAATGGCACTGGCGGTAAGTAAAAACTCCCGGATATTTTTTTCACTAGCACCTTTATGTTTGACCAGGTAATACAGCACCGCGGGTATAACGCCCGCAGCGCCATTAGTGGGTGCGGTTACGACCATGTGCCCGGCGGCATTTTCTTCATTGACCGCCATGGCATATGCGCACAACCAGTCATTCACGTTTGCGTCCTCAGGATTTTCGACAAGTTGCTCATAAAGATTTTTAGCCCGCCGCTGTATATTCAGCCCGCCGGGAAGCGTACCCTCCTCACCTAATCCATAGTCAACACAAAGTTTCATGGAGTTCCAGATTGCATCGAGCCCGTTATTCAATGCTTCATCCGAATGGTGTTCAAGTTCGTTGCGTCGCTTCATCTCAGCAATCGATAAATTACTGTCATCGGACATGTCCAGCATTGAACGAGCCGAATCAAATGGATAGGGACAAGACGCGGCAGACTCCATCTTGATTGGCGCTACGACATTACTAATTTCGTCAAGCGTACTTATAAAACCTCCACCAATGGAAAAATAAGTTTCTTCCAATAGTGTTTGACCTTTGTCCCCCAGTAGTTCGAAGATCATTCCATTGGGATGTTCCGGAAGTGATTCACTTTTATCAAAAATAATGTCTTCAACGGGGGAAAATTTGATGCGATGCGCCTCGTCTGTGACAATACTCCGTTGATTCCAGATTTCACTCACCAGGGTATCGACGTTCTGGTTAGCAACCGCTTCGGGCGCGTAACCGTGCAGACCTAATGCGATTGCGCGATCTGTCGCGTGTCCTTTGCCAGTAAAAGCCAGGGACCCCTTGAGGATGCAACGTACAGAGACATTCTGCAGTTCCTGATGTCCAGATATCCTATGAGAGACACGACTAATGAAGTCCTTTGCTGCGACCATGGGCCCCATGGTATGAGAACTGGAAGGTCCGATCCCGATTTTAAAAAGCTCAAGAACACTAATATACATTGGATATCCCTGCACGATTATGGTTTTTATGGGCTGATAGTATTTTACTCTCTAACAGATGCCTGGATAACAAAAAAACTGTATTAATTAGCCGCAATCGCTATCTATATCCAATCTTTATCCGGTTAAGTGCAAATGTTATCCCCATTGTGGCTAATTAATCTCCTGCTATCCAGGATTTCTCAGGCAACGACAGGGGTACTGGGCTTATAACTCTTAAGCAAAACTTAAGATTAATTGTCGATTGGTTTACTCAAATTAACGCATAGATATTTATGGCAGCAGCAAAATATTTCATTGCCTTTTTTTTAAATAAACGCTTCATAAAATTATCTATCAGACGATAAAAGATCGGTTGCCGGTCTCAGTGATCTACAACATTTAAATTTTGAAAAATTCACTACTTAAGTTTCTGTTAAGAATTTCAGCCGATATAGTTGCTAACTTCATGAGCGAACGCAAAACACTGAAACATGTAGTTGCCAATTATTTCGTTTTTCGAGTGGTATAGGAGTCAAGACAATGGGTTTGTTAAACTGGTTAGAAAAGAAAATGTCCGGAGATGATTCAGCGAAATTAACCTTCGACAAAGGACAGGAAGAATTTGCAGGATTAAACCTGAAGGATGTTCTTGATGCGCACCTGGCCTGGAATGATCGCTTAACAGCCTACCTGGATGGCACCAGCCGTGAAAACCTTGATGTACACCAAATTGCCCCCGATAATCTCTGTATATTGGGCAAATGGATTTATGGACCGGCCGCAAAACAATTTGAACAACAACAGGAATTTGAAGACCTTCGACTAACCCATAAAGAGTTTCATTTGACAGCCGGACAGGTACTGGTTGAACATAATGGCGGGAATACTGAAGCGGCTAACAACTTATTGCTCGGCAAATTTAGATCACTATCAAGTAAGATCCAGCTCAACCTTGTCCGCTTATACGCTTCAGCTCAATAGTTATTTGCCGCGAAACATCATTTTTGTTTGAAGTTTACCAGCAAATCCAAAGCGGTTTGCGCCAGGTAGGCTGATCCGAACGGCAGGGCATCTTCATTGACGACCATCTTGGGACTATGTAATGGATATGCCTCGCCATTCGTGACTTTGGTTCCGAGCAAGGCATAGCAGGAGGGAACTTTCTGTCCGATATAAGCAAAGTCTTCCCCACCCATGATCGTAACTCCATCGATTACATTCCTGTCATCAAATACTTTTCTGGCCGCCTGGGTAGCCACGCTACTTATATTGGCATCATTTACTGTTACCGGTACACCATAATAAACTTTGAAATTAATATCGGTGTTATAAATTGCCGAAAACGCATCGCAACGAGCCTGTATGGATTTTAGTATATGTTGATGAATATCTTCATCGAGCGCCCTGATAGTCCCGGATAAGCGCACCTTGTCCGCAATCACATTCGCTGCGCTTCCGCCTTCGATGGTGCTCACACTAATGACGGCCGTTTTTGTAGGGCCCACCTGCCGTGATACGATAGTTTGTAACGACAAAATCAATTCAGCGGAAATTAATACCGCATCTATTCCTTCTTCCGGGCTTAATCCGGCATGAGTGGATTTTCCTGTGACTATAATTTCAAAAAAATCTGCTGCGGCCATTACACTCCCCGTGGTAATAGCAATAGTACCAGTAGGAATGGTAGGCATTTGATGTAATCCGATCGCTGCATCAACACCCTCCAATGCACCTTCAACGATCATGCGTTGTGCACCAGAGAAGCCATCGGGATCATCATAGTTACCCTCTTCTGCTGGCTGGAATAGAAACC
>NZ_CDLKIE010000091.1:0-5476 GCF_975902315.1 Kaarinaea lacus
AATAAAGTCCGGATGGTATTTCAAGATTTATCGTCGTGGCCATAACAAATTTGCGACTTTCGTTTGAATAGTATTCGGAGGAATAGTGGACGGCGAAGTTGTGTAAGCGTTTGTTTAAATCTCCCCTAACCCCTCTTTAAAAAAGAGGGGGATCTAAGTAAGAGGCGGGAACTTGTTGGGGATTTGTAAATGGCGAAGAAAGTGTCCCCCAGCATCTTTAAGAAAGAAGGGGATCTAGTAAGAAGTGGAAGCTTGCTGGTAGTGTGTATGTGGTGGAGAAAGTCTCTCTCAGCCCCCTTAAGAAAGAGAGGGATCTAGGTAAGAGATGGAAATTTACTGGGCATTTGTAAATAGCGGGGAAATTTTCCCCAGCCCCCCCCTAAAGAAAGAGCGGGCTAATTGCGAGGCAGATTCGAACCAGTAAAAAAGAATTAACCGGGGTGTCTCCCCCTTTGTAAAGGGGGATTAAGGGGGATTTAAACAGCGTTCAGTAACAACAGTACGTAATATAAAACTCAATCAAAAATTAACGTAGAGAAGACGGAGTAAAAAAGTAGTGACGACAAGGTCAATAATCACGGACATTAAAGCAAGAGAAATTATAGATTCCCGCGGCAATCCTACCGTTGAAGCGGACGTTTATCTTGAGTGTGGCGCGATAGGTCGCGCGGCGGTGCCTTCCGGTGCATCCACCGGTTCACGAGAAGCCATAGAACTGCGCGACGATGACAAAAGTCGCTATTTGGGTAAAGGTGTCACAAAAGCCGTTGCCAATGTGAACGGTGAAATTCGTGAAGCACTGTTGGGGCACGATGCGGCGCATCAGGCCAACATTGATAATCGAATGATCGAACTGGATGGTACTCCCAACAAAGCACGTCTGGGTGCGAACGCGCTGTTAGCGGTCTCTATGGCCAGTGCCAAAGCGGTGGCTATTGAAAAAGGGGAATCCTTGTATCGCTACCTGGGTCAAGGTGAAAACTTCACTATGCCTGTACCCATGATGAATATCATCAACGGTGGATCCCACGCGGACAACAGTGTGGATCTGCAGGAATTCATGATCATGCCGGTGGGTGCGCCAAGCTTATCAGAAGCTATTCGTTATGGTGCCGAAATATTCCATGCCCTGAAGAAAGTCTTAAACAGTCGTGGATTGAACACGGCAGTAGGTGATGAAGGTGGTTTTGCCCCGGACTTGCCCTCCAATGAAGCGGCGATTGAAGTCATATTGGAAGCTGTGGACAAAGCGGGCTACAAAGCCGGCAGTGATATTTTCATTGGTATCGATGCCGCAAGTTCGGAATTCTACAAAGATGGTAAGTATGAGCTGGCTTCAGAAGGTAAGAGCCTGACATCGGAAGAATTCATTGATGTCTTAGCATCCTGGGTGGACAAATATCCAATCCTCAGTATTGAAGATGGCATGGACGAGAACGACTGGGACGGCTGGAAAAAACTGACTGAAAGATTGGGCGACAAAGTACAACTTGTTGGCGATGATTTGTTTGTCACTAATTCGAAAATCCTGCAAGAAGGTATCGATAAGGGCATTGCCAATTCCATACTCATCAAGGTCAATCAAATTGGTACCCTCACGGAAACTCTGGATGCCATTAATCTGGCCAGGCAATCCGGTTACACTGCGGTGATTTCCCATCGCTCCGGTGAAACGGAAGATGCAACCATAGCTGACCTGGCAGTAGCTACCAATGCAGGACAAATCAAAACCGGCTCCCTGTCACGATCCGACCGTATCGCCAAGTACAATCAGTTGATTCGGATTGAAGAAGAACTGGGCCAACGGGCTCACTACCCTGGGCGTGATGCCTTCCCTCAACTAAAATGATCATTGGCTATTGATTTATAGTTATGATCAATAACAACCGGAGTTAATGAAAGCGCTTATTGCCATCCTGATCGTTTTATTGCTGGTATTGCAATACAAACTCTGGTTTGGCGATGGCAATATGCGTGAAGTGTGGCAGCTCCAATCGGCCATAGAAGCGCAGCAAAAAGAAAACGAAAAACTCCGTGAGCGCAATGCCGCACTGGAAGCTGAGGTGCAGGATCTAAAACAGGGCCTCGAAGCGATCGAAGAACGGGCGCGCAGCGAACTTGGCATGATTAAAAAGGATGAAACCTTTTACCAGATCATTGAAAGTGAAGATCAGAAAGAATAACTTGTTTCACTTCTTGAAAACTTGCTAACAGATCATGTCTTCAATAATTTCCAACTGGGCTGTAGTGCCTGCTGCGGGTAGTGGGTCACGCATGGCTGCGAATATGCCCAAGCAGTATCTGCAAATTCAGGGCAAAGCTATTCTTGAACACACTATTGAACGTTTGATTACGCACCCAAAGATTGATGGTGTGGTTGTTGCGCTTGCTGCCGATGACCAGCAATGGGATGAGCTTCAGTTTCAAACCGATAAACCCATTATAAAAACCCTGGGTGGTGACGAGCGCTGTCATTCCGTGAAGAATGCCCTGTATGAAGTAAGCCGGCAAGGCACCGAGCAGGACTGGGTACTGGTGCACGATGCGGCTCGACCGTGTTTGCGCCATGAAGATCTTGATAAGCTAATTAACCAATTGTCGGATCACATGGTTGGAGGCTTGCTGGCCTACCCGGTAAAAGATACGATGAAACGATCGGACGACAAGCAGCGTGTAGTCGAGACGGTGGAGCGAAATCAGCTCTGGCACGCGTTAACCCCCCAGATGTTTCGTTTACACCTGTTACGCGATGCATTAAATAAAGCGATTGAGGACGGTTTCCTGGTTACCGATGAAGCATCCGCTGTGGAGCATGCGGGTTATCATCCCAAGCTTGTAGAAGGCCGTACGGATAATATTAAAATTACTACCCCGGAAGATTTATCCTTAGCCGAGTTTTATTTGTCGCGAATGGAAAGCCAGTAAAGGAACTGCCTCATGAGAATCGGACACGGTTACGACGCACACCGCTTTAAGGAAGGTAAGGGTATCGTTCTAGGTGGCGTCGACATACCCTTTGAAAAAAGTTTTGAAGCACACTCCGATGGTGACGTGTTATTGCATGCCTTGTGTGATGCCTTGCTGGGCGCCGCTGCCTTAGGTGATATTGGCAAGCATTTCCCTGATACCAGTGATGAATATAAAGGCATTAGCAGTCGATTGCTCTTACAGAAAGTCGCTGCGCTTATATCAAATGAGCAATATACGGTTTCCAATGTCGATGTGACAATAGCAGCACAGGCACCTAAACTGGCGCCCTATATCGACAACATGCGACAGCATATTAGTGAAGATCTTGCATTGCCTGTTGAGCGCGTCAGTGTAAAAGCGACCACAACAGAAGGTATGGGTTTTGTAGGGCGTGGCGAAGGTGTTGAAGTACATGCTGTTGTGCTGTTGAAAGAGTCATCGGATTAGCCGCCATTCTGGTCTTCTTTTGTCGCACATATCTCACCTTTCTCAACTTCACTATGCATTAGGCCAGCCCGAGTCAACGGCCAGGATACGCCAACAGCCGGAAGATTTTCAGGTCAGGGAGCAATTAACTTTTAACCTGGATGGTAACGGCCAGCATGTCTATTTATATCTGGAAAAACGCAATCTCAATACGGATGATCTGGCAAAACAACTGGCGAAATTTGCGGGTACCAAACCACTTGCTATAGGTTACGCCGGTCTGAAGGATCGTCATGCGGTCACGACGCAGTGGTTCAGCGTTGATCTTGCCGGTAAACCCGAACCGGACTGGTCTCTGTTAAGCAGCGAAGATATCAAGGTTCGCGAGACAGTCCGGCATGGACGAAAATTAAAACGTGGCGCCGTTCGTTATAATTATTTTCAATTAACGCTAAAAGAGTTCAACGGCGACGAGCGGGATCTCACGCAACGTCTCGAGTATATCCAGTCTCACGGAGCACCGAATTATTTCGGCGAACAACGTTTTGGCCGCAACGATGCCAACCTGAAACAGGCGGAAAAACTGTTTCTCGAAAAGAATGAATCCAGCCTCAAAAAAAAGCGCATTAACCGCCATTTGCGCGGCATTTATCTATCCGCAGTGCGGTCTTTCTTATTCAACCAGGTGTTATCACAACGTGTGCTCGATAAAACCTGGAATCATCCTGTTGCTGGTGATGTGTTCATGCTGGAAGGCAGCCATAGTGTGTTTACTTCCGAAGTGATCGATGCGCAAATTATTCGTCGCGTTAATGAATTTGATATCCATCCCACCGGCCCGATGTGGGGAAGTGGAGATCTTATGACAAGTCTTGATGCGTTAGCGACTGAAATGCAAATCGCTCAGTTACATCGGGAATGGTGTGAGGCGCTGGTCGATACTGGACTAAAACAGGAACGGCGTGCGTTACGAGTTCACGTTGAAGATTTGGACTGGCACTGGCAGGGAGGTGATGTGGTATTAAACTTTAAGTTGCCGGCGGGGAGTTATGCGACGTCGGTGTTACGGGAGTTAGTGGTTTATAATTGATCGGTTGTAAAATTTGTTCAGTATAAAGCTATTCCTCTCGTTGCCGTTTCAATAATACATAAACTGCCCCCGTCCCGCCGTGATGCGATTGTGCCGAACAGAAGGCGAGTACGTTTACAGAATCACGTAACCATTGATTGACATGGGTTTTGATGGCTGGTTTGTTGTCAAAGGATCCTTTGCCACGGCCATGAACCACCAAAACACAACGTTGCTTACCGGCAACCGCATTATTGATAGCCTGCTGCAGCCTGGCGCCAGCCTGGTTGACAGTAGAACCGTGCAAGTCAATTTTACTTTCGATGGGAAACTGACCTTTTTTAAGTTTTGCTATGACTTTTTGCTGAACACCATCACGCGCAAAAGACAGGGTTTCATCTGCGGCAACAGCAGGCGCATAGTCCAGTTCGCCAAACTTGAGGTGCTTCTTAACGGCTTTTTCAGGTCTTTTGACTTTAGGTGACAGCGGTGCGCTATCCGGATCAATTTTTTCCTGTGCTAACGGTTTCACGCCTTCCATCATTTCCTGGAACAATTCGGCATCTTCATCGTTTATTGAGGAATTTTTCCTGGTCATGCTATGTGAGACTGTAGAAGTTTCGCGTATAATCCTGCGCTAACAACGATATTTAACGGTTATGTTCCGACCTGATTAATGCGTATCTTACTGAGTAACGACGACGGTTATCAAGCACCCGGGCTTAAAGCTCTCGCCGCTATGCTTCAATCCATTTCTGATGTTGATGTGGTTGCACCTGATCGCAACCGCAGTGGTGCCAGTAATTCTTTGACGCTGGATTCACCGATGCGTCCGCAAACTATGGACAATGGCTTTATTAGCGTTGATGGTACGCCCACTGATTGTGTCCATCTTGCCATAACGGGTTTATTAGAAGTTGAACCCGATATGGTCATTGCCGGAATCAATGCCGGTTCCAATATGGGTGATGATGTATTGTATTCGGGCACCGTGGCGGCGGCAATGGAAGG
>NZ_CDLKIE010000092.1:0-3773 GCF_975902315.1 Kaarinaea lacus
TCCGTTGCATGCTTCGCACGCTTAGATTAAGAATCTCTGCAATCTTTTCTTCATTGACCGAACCCGAAGGTAACAGTTCGGTTATTTTTGCCTTTGTTCTAATACCTATTGATGCACCATCCAGATGTGAAAGATATTCATCGATGACTTTATCATTGGCCCGTGCCAAATCTAGATTGGATGCGGGTAAATGTTTTTCAATCGCTGCTGTACGAAAGTGAAGCGCATTCTCATCACTAGAAAATTCAATAGGGCCTCTAAAAAAAGCATTCAACCTGTCCAGACAATTAGCTGAAGGCTTAGGCCGCATTGTCTGAACGAGGACTGGATCCAGTTCTTTTCCGTAATTGAGGCGGCACATATGTACCAGTACCGCCAACCCTGCATCCATAGCGGCAATTGATGCCTTATGAGTGCTTACAGCATTATAAATAGATACCCGGGTTGCAGAGTTTTGGTTCGAGATATCCACCGCAGCCGCATTATTAACAATCCGAATATACCTTTGTAAACGTTCCAATGCCTCTTTCAGGCTGGGGCTCGCCATCCAGGAAAATCCCAGGGCATGCAAAGAAGTGGGATGCCAATGATTAACGGTAACCAAACCAAAGCACGGATCCTGCGTTTCTTCCAGCGCCAAATCCCATAATTTAGTTACTGAGAAAAAATCAAACCGTGCATTTTGATCACTAAGATGGGCTGGGTCCATTCCAACTTCTCTGAACAACTTTCGATAATCCACACCATAGGACTTCAGCGATTCTGCAATCAACAACACCCAGGATGAAATAGTGGAGATATGCATGCTTTCCCTCTGTTTTCCTTAATTTTTTGGTTGCATATTGGCCGGTCAAAAAACGTACATAGGGATAATGGGTTGGCGCGTACGGACAACAAATTATAACACCCAAATTGATGCTGAATAGTCAAAAAGATCAAGCAATACCAAATTACATAACAAAGCATAAAAGAGGAATAACTATGACTATTCATAACGATTTGGCCTCTATCACTCAAAAGACACTCCGCCAACCTATTACCTATGTTGGTATAGGCTTGCATACGGGAAGCAAGGTGGCCATGGATGTACGCCCGGCAGAACCAGATACGGGCATAAATTTTTTGCGTAAGGATGTACCTGCCGGGAAGGGTTTCATTGCAGCACGCTGGTATGACGTGGTGGAAACTCACATGTCAACGGTGCTCGGCAACCAGCACGGTGTTACTATCAGCACCGTGGAACACCTGATGGCAGCACTGCATGGTTGCGGCGTTGATAATGCGTTAATTGAAATTGACGGACCTGAAATACCGATTATGGATGGCAGTAGTCACCCGTTTGTCTCAATGATTGAAAAAGTGGGCACTACAAACCAGCCTGCGCTAAGAAAAGCGATCTGGCTACAACGCCCGATTATTGTAAGAGATGGAGATAAAGAAGCGGCCTTGATTCCCAGTTCAATACCATCAATCTCCGTTGACATTGACTTTCCTGGCTCCGCAGTAGGCCAACAAACCTATACAGTTGAGCTTGTCAATGAAGCCTTTCGTGCTGATATTTCGCGTGCAAGAACCTTTGGTTTCGCCAAAGATATCGAGCGCCTGCAAAAGCTGGGGTTGGCCAGAGGGGGTTCGTTGCACAACGCCATCCTGGTTGACGGTGACCGTATCATAAATGAAGAAGGGCTGCGTTATGAAGATGAGTTTGTTAGACACAAAATTCTTGATGCTCTGGGCGACCTGTCTTTGATTGGTATACCTATCTATGCCAGTTATTACGGTAAAAAGCCGGGGCACACTATCAACAACGCGTTATTGCATAAACTGTTCGAGGAACGTGACGCCTGGTCTTACATTACTATTGATGAGTACAATACTCTCGTTGGTCGCCGGGAAGATTGGGAAAATAGTAATGAACAATATAGCCCACAGGCCCAGGGAAGTAATAGCGCTTAGCCGGATATAACCTGAAATATAGGAGCGGGGCTGTGCACCACGATTAACAGCGTCTCAACGACCACCGCATCAAATCGCGCCCCACAGCTGCGCTCCTACAAAAAACCAATTACACCCCACCTGTAGCAGCGGGGCTGTGCACCGCGATAACAGCATCGCAACAACTACCTCATCAAATCGCGCCCCACAGGGGCGGTCCTGCAAAAAAATCCTCGCCCACCCACATCCTACGCATTGACTCATATCAACACGCTTTACATCGTTTTTTTGTAAATTATTGATACTTGGCAGCAAATGGTGTGCTGGAAGTAATACGGTGCAGTAAATCAATGACTTATATATTCCGGGTATGATATCCGTCCTTAACTGCTTTGATGCATCTACTTATTATATGGCTGTACTTAACAACACCAAGAACTGGCAATGAACAGCATATTAATCCCAACCCTGTACGCCTGCGCGGGCATTACATTATATGCCGCGTATCAACACGCGCTGTTTGCCAGACATCCGGCATCCCGTATTCTGCACGGCTTGTTTGCCGGAATGTGTTTCTTCATAGCTTGCCTTTTTTTCGCCAAGGCACAGGCCTACAGCGTTACTACCGCGCAGGCGCTGGTGGAATGGCGCAGGCTGGATGTCAGCAGCGCCTTTATATTTTTTGTCATTTTTCCCTGGTTCGTTGCCGAGTATACTGGCGTGCGGCCGCGCTGGTATCTAATCAGCTTTAGTACAGCAGTAACATTTATATTTATTGTTAACCTTTCCCTGCCCTATGGCGGCGCTTTCAATCAATTACCCGAACTAAAATTTCAGATACTGCCATGGGGCGAACAAGTTGCGGACACGCGCTTACTGGAAAAAACCATTTGGTACCACGTTGTCTGGCTGCTGTGGCTATCGGTAATGGTCTATGCCATTTATGCCGCATACAGGTTATTTCACACGGGCAATCGGCACCGCGCCATTAATCTCTTTCTGGCCGTAAGCCTGTTTATATCAGCCCTGGTCGTGACTTATTTAATCAACATGGACATTATCCGCTTTGCCCATACGGGAGAATTTGGATTCCTGGCGATGATTATCCTGATGAGCAACACATTAAACAGTGAATTGCGGGAAAGTGAACGACGCATGCAGGAAGTAATGGAAAACGTCCCGGCCGTGGTTTATATGAAAGATCCCCAGGGACGCTATAGCTTTGCCAACAACCAATTTATGGAGTTATTTGACCTGAAACATTCCGACGTGGTCGGCAAAACGGATCACGAATTATTCTCCACTACCCAGGCAAACGAATTTCAAAGAAATGACAGGCTAGTACTTGAACGCGGCCATGCCCTCGAGTTCGAGGAAACCGTGCAGGTAAATGATAAGCCACACATATATACATCTATCAAGTTCCCGGTGCGCTCTCAGGATGGCACGCAATACGCCGTTGGTGGTGTATCAGCGGATGTAACTGCGTTACGCAATGCCGAACAGGAGTTACAGGCGCTGCGTAAACAGGCCTGGCATGTAGATCGCGTAGTGCGAGCCGGTGCTATTACAGCATCGATTGCGCATGATATGAGCCAACCACTTTCTGCTATTTTGAGCAATGCGCAGGGAGCTATTAGCTTTCTCAAACAGGATAAGCTGGACCAGGAAACTCTCGATTCCATTTTACATGACATAGAGCGTGACGCGAGACGCGCGGCAGCCGTGATTCGCAGTATGCGGACTATGATGCGCCACCAGCAATCACCGCACGTGGAACTTAACCTGGCAGATTGTGTAAATGACACACTTGAGCTAATGCACGGAGAATTCATTAA